>JBKKCN010000319.1:0-9215 GCA_046712525.1 Candidatus Rokuibacteriota bacterium | reverse complement strand
TCTGCGACACGGCGCCCTGGACGCGAAAGTCTGACTTCTCGCTGAAGTTGGCCTGCCGGAAGAGCACCGTGTTCTGCCGCAGGTCGCGCATGGTCAGGTTCAGCGTGACGCGAAGCCGGTACAGGCGCACGTTCGCATTACGGTCGAAGGCGATCGAGTCCACCGCGTAGCCGATGATCTCGCCTTCGAGAATGGCGTCGGCGTCCTCCACCCGCGCCAGGCGCAGCCGGCCGTTCGTCGAGAAGGCCTCCACCACCGCGCGCGTGATGAAGCTGTCCACCGCGGGCTCCTGCGTCTTGTTGACGAAGATCGGCACCGCGATCGTCTGGATGTGGCTGGGCAGGTGGCCGCGCAGCGAGTAGCCGCACCCGGACACGGCAGTGACGAGGAGGACGAGGCTCAGCGCCGCCCGCGTGCCGAGACTCACGCGCGGGTCACGATGTTGACGAGGCGATTGGGCACGACCACCACGCGGTCCACCGTGCGCCCTTCGAGCCACGGCCGCACCTTGTCGTCCTCGAGCGCGAGCCGCTGCACGTGGTCCTGGGCGGCGTCCACCTCCACCGTGAGGCGTCCGCGTACCTTGCCGTCGACCTGGACGACCACCGCGACTTCTTTGCGCGTGAGGGCCGCAGCGTCGGCCACCGGCCACGGCTGGCGAAAGACGCTGCTGTCGTGCCCGAGGTGCGCCCACAGCTCCTCGGTCACGTGGGGGCAAAAAGGGCCGAGGAGCAGCAGCGCGGTCTCCACCGCCTCTGCGAGGAGAGCCGCTCGCTCCTGCGCGGCCATGCCGTCGAGCGATGCCGCCTCGAAGCCGTGGACGGCGTTGACGAGCTCCATGATGGCGCTGATGGCCGTGTTGAAGCCGAAGTCGCGCTCGATGTCGTCCGTCACTCGCTTGATCGTGGCGTGGATCGTCCGGCGAAACGCTCGCCCGGGCTCGGAGGCGGGCGTGGTGCCGCGCGGCGCCCGCGTGATCTCCTCCGCGTGGGCCATGACGAAGCGCCACACACGGTTCAGAAAGCGGCTCGCGCCCTCCACGCCGTGCTCGTTCCAGTCGAGGTCCTTCTCGGGCGGCGCCGCGAAAAGGGAGAACAGCCGTGCGGTGTCGGCGCCGAAGGTGCGGATGAGATCGTCGGGATCGACGACATTGCCCTTGGACTTGGACATCTTCGCGCCGTCCTTGATGACCATGCCCTGGCTGAGGAGCGCGGTGAAGGGCTCGTCCACCTTGACCATGCCGAGGTCGCGCAGCACCTTGGTATAGAAGCGGGCATAGAGAAGGTGGAGCACCGCGTGCTCGATGCCGCCGATGTACTGGTCGACCGGCATCCAGTACTCCGCCGCGGAGCGCTCGAACATGCCCCCCTCGAACTTCGGCGAGCAGTAGCGCAGGAAGTACCACGACGACTCCACGAAGGTGTCCATGGTGTCCGTCTCGCGCCGCGCCTTGCCGCCGCAGCGCGGGCACGTGGCGTTCACGAAGGAGGCGGCGTCCGCGAGCGGCGAACCGCCCTTGCCGCTGAGCTGAACGTCCTGCGGCAGCACCACGGGCAGGTTCTTCTCCGCCTCCGGCACCATGCCGCACGCCTCGCAGTAGAGGACGGGGATGGGCGCGCCCCAGTAGCGCTGGCGGCTGATGCCCCAGTCGCGCAGGCGGTAGTTGACCTTCGCCACCCCGAGCCCGCGCTCGACGAGCCAGTCGATCGCCTTGCGCTTGGCCTCGGCGATGGTGAGCCCGTCGAGACATCCGGAGTTGATCTTCACACCCTCGCCCGCGTACGCCTGCCCCGTCCATCCCGCCGGTCGCTTGACCGTCTCGATGATGGGCAGGCCGTGCTCGCGCGCGAAGTCCCAGTCGCGCTGGTCTTCACCGGGCACGGCCATGATCGCGCCCGTGCCGTAGCCCATGAGGACGTAGTCCGCGATGAAGAGCGGCACGGGCGCGCCGGTGAACGGGTTCACCACCTGCGCGGACAGGCGCAGGCCGCGCTTGGGCCGGTCGGCCGCCATGCGCTCGATCTCGGACTCACGCGCCACCTCAACGCGGAAGGCAGCCACTGCTGCGCGCTCGCGCTCGTCGGTCACGATGGCGTCCACGATGGGATGCTCGGGAGCGAGCACCGCGTACGTCATGCCGAATCCCGTGTCGGGGCGCGTGGTGAAGACGCGAATCTTCAGCTCCGGACGTCCGGCCACCGGAAGATCGAACTCCGCGCCCTCGCTGCGGCCGATCCAGTTGCGCTGCATGGTGATGACGCGCTCCGGCCAGCCCGTGAGCCGGTCGCACCATTCGAGCAGCTCCTCCGCATAGGCGGTGATCTTGAAGAACCAGCCCTCGATCTCACGCGGCGTGACCTCGGAATCGCAGCGCCAGCAGCGCCCCGCCTCCACCTGCTCGTTGGCGAGGACCGTCTTGCACGACGGGCACCAGTTCACGGTGGAGCGGCGCCGGTACGCGAGGCCGCGCTCCAGCATCTTGATGAAGACGAGCTGCTCCCACTTGTAGTACGAGGGATCGCACGTCGCGATCTCGCGGCCCCAGTCGTAGGAGATGCCCATCTTGCGCAGCTGCGCGCGCATGTTGTCGATGTTCTCGTAGGTCCAGATGGCCGGATGCACGCCGTGCTCGATGGCCGCGTTTTCCGCGGGCAGCCCGAAGGCGTCCCAACCCATCGGGTGCAGCACGTTGAAGCCGCGCATCCATTTGTAACGCGCGAGGAGATCGCCGATGGCGTACACGCGCACGTGGCCCATGTGGATGCGGCCGGAAGGGTACGGGAACATCTCGAGGCAGTAGAATTTCGGCCGGCCCGGCTCTTCGCTGACGCGGAACTGCCGGCGCTCTTCCCAGATCGCCTGCCACTTGCTTTCGATGTCGCGAAAGGGATACCGGTCGGCTGACATTGGCTAGATTCTTAGCAGACTTAGCATACAGAGGCAAGGAACGCGGCCGCGGCGCCGAGCCTCTGCCCGGCGCCGCGGTTCAGCCGAGTGCACTCCGTAAGACGACTACTTCTTCTCTGCCGGCTTCACGCCGAGGAGCGCGAGCGCCTCGTTCGCCGTCTTCATCGAATCGGCGTGCTTGCCGCCGTCGTGCTGCTTCTGCGCCTCGTCCAGCTTCGCCGTCGCCTGCTTGACCTTCGGGTCATCGGCCTTCATCTTGGCGGCCGCGTCGCGGCCCTCCTTGATGACCTTGGGGCACGAGCTGGCGAACGCTGCGCCCGAGAACGCCAGGCTCACTGCCACTGCCGTCACCACCATCAGCTTCTTCATGTGGGAATCACCCCTCTTTTGCGCCGGGCTCACTGCAGGCCGGGTGGGCGCTTTCACCCTAAACGTTCCAGATCCGATTCCGGTTCCGGTGTCGCCGCCGGCACCCCCACCTCCGACGTCGCGTGGAAGTGCTCGTAGATGCGCTGGGCCATCTTGGGCGTGACCTTGGGCACCGCCGCCAGCTCGGCCACGGACGCCTCGCGGACGCGGCGCGCCGAGCCCAGCGTCTTCAGCAGCGACGTGCGCAGCGTGGGTCCCACGCCCGGGATGGCGTCGAGGACCGACTGGATGGTACGCCGGGTGCGCAGCTTCTTGTGATAGGTGATCGCGAAGCGGTGCGCCTCGTCCCGGATCTTCTGCAGCGTGTGCAGCGCGGGCGAGGTGGGATCGAGGACGAGCGGCTGCGGGCTGTCGCCCACATAGACTTCCTCCTCCTGCTTGGCGAGCGCGATGACGGGGATGTAGTCGAGCCCCAGCTCCTGCAGCACCGTGAGCCCGACGTTGAGCTGCCCGCGCCCGCCGTCGATGAGGACGAGGTCGGGCAGCACGGTCCCCTGCTCCAGCGCGCGCCCGAAGCGGCGCTGCAGCACCTCGCGGTGCGAGGCGACGTCGTCGGCGCCCTCCACGCCGCGGATCTTGAACCGCTTGTAGTCGTCCTTCTTCATGGCGCCGTTCTCCCACACCACCATCGAGCCCACCTGCTCGGTGCCCTGGATGTTGGAGATGTCGTACCCTTCGATCCGATTCGGCAGCCCCGGCAGATTCAACGCGCGCTGCAGCTCCTCCAGCACGAGCTGCTGGCGGTTGTCCCGTGACAACAAATGGTTCTGCAGCGCGATGGCGGCGTTGGCCTCCGCCATGGCCACGAACTGGCGGCGCGCCCCTCGCTGCGGCGCCGTCACCTGCACGCGCCGCTTGGCCATGCCGCTCAGCCACTCGGTGACGAGCTCCGTCTCGGGGATCTCCTCGGAGAGCAGCACCTCCGGCGCCGGGATCACGGATTTGGCGTAGAACTGCTTGATGAAGGCGGCGAGGATGTCGCCGTCGCTCCAGCCCGCCACCTTGTCGAAGAAGAAGGCCTCCTGCCCGACGAGGCGCCCGCGGCGGACGAAGAAGAGCTCCACGCAGGCGTCGTTGCCCTGCCGCACCACGCCGATGACGTCCTGGTCCACCTCCTCGGTGGAGATGATCTTCTGCCGCTCGCGCACCTTGTTCAGCGACTGGATCTGGTCCCGCAGCACGGCCGCGCGCTCGAACTTCGTCTCCTCCGCCGCCTTCTCCATGTCCGCCGTGAGCGTGCGGGCGAGGTCGTCGTCCTTGCCTTCCAGGAACTGACGCACGTCGTGGACGGTCTTGGCGTAGCCCTCGCGCGTCTCCCACCCCGTGCAGGGCGCGTTGCAGCGATGGATCGCGTACTGGATGCACGGCCGCTCCAGGCGACCGTCGATGTCGATGGAGCAGGTGCGGAGCGGGAAGAGCTGGCGCGTCAGGCGCAGCGTCTCGCGCATGGCGGTGGCGGGATAGAAGGGCCCGTAATAGGTGGCGCCGTCGTTCTGCACTCGCCGCGCCACGAGCAGCCGCGGGAATTCCTCGTTGGTGGTGAGCCGGAGGAAGGGGTAGTGCTTGTCGTCGCGCAGGATGATGTTGTAGCGCGGCCGGTGCCGCCGCACGAGGTTCGCCTCGAGCATCAGCGCCTCGAGCTCGTTGTCGGTGACGATGTATTCGAGGTCGGCGATCTGACGCACGAGGGCGTCCGTCTTGGCGTCCCGCGGCCGCGATTCCTGGAAATAGGAGCGCACGCGGCCGCGGAGGGAAGCCGCCTTGCCCACGTAGACCACCTGCGCCTTGGCGTCCTTGTAGAGGTAGACGCCCGGACGGTCGGGTAGCCGCGCGAGCTTGTCCTCCAGCGTCATGGGGTCATATTCTACCGCTCCTCACGGGATCATCTGGTGACGCTTGAGCGCCTTCACGCGGTCGCGCAGCTCCGCCGCCTGCTCGAAATCGAGCCGCCGGGCGGCGTCCTTCATCTGCCCTTCGAGCTCCGCCACGCGCTTGGCGAGATCGGCGGCCGAGGTGAACGTCTCCTTGGCGGGCGCCTCCGCCTCCACGGTGTAGTAGTCGCGCTCGTACACGGTCTGCAGCAGCTCGTGGATGTTGGTACGGATGGACTCCGGCGTGATGCCGTGCTCGGTGTTGTAGGCCCCCTGGATGACGCGCCGCCGCTCCGTCTCGCGCAGCGTCTGGGCCATGGACTCGGTCACCTTGTCCGCGTACATGATCACCTCGCCGTTGACGTGGCGCGCCGCGCGGCCCGCCGTCTGGATGAGCGACGTGCCCGAGCGCAGGTAGCCCTCCTTGTCCGCGTCGAGGATGGCCACCAGCGAGACTTCGGGGATGTCGAGCCCCTCACGGAGCAGGTTGATGCCGATGAGGCAGTCGAACTTGCCCAGCCGCAGATCGCGGATGAGGGCCACGCGGTCGAGGGTGTCGATGTCGGAGTGCAGGTAGCGCACGCGCAGGCCGAGCTGCTGGTAGTACTCGGTGAGGTCCTCCGCCATCCGCTTGGTGAGGGTGGTGACGAGCACGCGCTCGTCACGCTCGGCGCGCGCGCGGATCTCGTGCAGGAGGTCGTCCACCTGGTCGGTGGCGGGGCGCACGCTGATGTTCGGATCCATGAGCCCCGTGGGCCGGATGACCTGCTCGGCGAGCGCGGGGCCCGCCAGCGTCACCTCGTAGTCGCTCGGCGTGGCGGACACGTACACGGTCTGGCCCACGAGGTGGGTGAACTCGTCGAAGACGAGGGGCCGGTTGTCGAAGGCAGAGGGCAGCCGGAAGCCGTACTCCACCAGCGCTTCCTTCCGGGAGCGGTCGCCGTGGTACATGCCGCGGATCTGCGGCACCGCCACGTGGCTTTCGTCGATGATGACGAGCGCGTCGGGCGGCAGGTACTCGATGAGCACCGGAGGCGCTTCGCCGGGCCGCCGCCCCGTGAGATGGCGCGAGTAGTTCTCGATGCCGTGGCAGTAGCCCAGCTCGCGCAGCATCTCCATGTCGAAGAGCGTGCGCTGCTCCAGGCGCTGCGCCTCCAGGAGCCGGTTCTGGCCCTTGAGGAACACCAGCCGCTCGCCGAGCTCCTCGTAAATGGTGGCGGTGGCGCGCTCGAGCTGCTCGGCGGGGGTGACGTAGTGGCTGGCGGGATAGATGTGCACCTCGTCCCGCCGCTCGAGCACGGCGCCCTTGAGAGGATCGATGCGTGAGATCGACTCCACGGTATCGCCGAAGAGCTCGATGCGCAGCGCGAGCGACTCCTCGTTGGCCGGAAACACCTCCACCACGTCCCCGCGCACTCTGAACGTTCCGCGGTGGAAGTCGTAGTCGTTCCGCTGGTACTGCACGGCCACCAGACGCCGGATGATCGCGTCGCGGTCGATGGTGTCGCCCTGCCGCAGCGACAGGTGCATTTCCTTGTACGTTTCCGGCGCTCCGATTCCATAGATGCACGACACGGAGGCCACCACGATCACGTCGCGCCGTTCGAGCAGCGAGCGGGTGGCGGAGTGCCGCATGCGATCTATTTCGTCGTTCACCAGGGCGTCCTTCTCGATATAGGTGTCCGACTGGGGAATGTACGCCTCGGGCTGGTAGTAGTCGTAGTAGGAGACGAAGTACTCCACCGCATTGTCGGGAAAGAAGGCCTTGAACTCGCTGAAGAGCTGCGCCGCCAGCGTCTTGTTGGGCGACATCACGAGCGTGGGGCGCCCGGCGGCCGCGATGACGTTGGCCATCGTGTACGTCTTGCCCGAGCCCGTCACGCCGCGCAGCACGACGTGGCGGCGCCCGGCCTCGACGTAGCGCTCGAGATCGGCGATGGCCTGCGGCTGATCGCCGCGGGGCTCGTACTCCGAGGACAGCCGGAAGGCGGCGCGAGAAGGCGTCAGGACGGCGTCGGAACCGCGACCAGGTACTTCCGCCACGAGTCCAGCAGGGAGTGCGCGTGCGGATGCCGCAGCATATGGGTGGAAAAGACGAACTTCGGATGCACCGGTTCGCGGTGCAGCCGCATGCCGACTTCCTCGGGCAGGCGGTTGCCCTTCTTGAGGTTGCAGCGCAGGCAGGCGGCCACCACGTTGGTCCACGTGGTGTCGCCGCCGCGCGAGCGCGGCAGGATGTGGTCGACGGTGAGCCGCTCTCCGCGCCGGCTGCAGTACTGGCAGGCATAGCCGTCCCGGCGCAGGATGTTCTTCTTGTTGAATGCCACGCGATCGACGAAGGGCTTGCGGATGAACATGGCGAGCCGGATCACCGCCGGCAGCGCGAACACGACGGAGGGTGAGCGGATCACACGCGGGGAGGCCTCCACGGGTTCGGCTTTGCCGGCGAGGAGCAGGGTGATGGCGCGGCGGGCGTTGGTGAAATGCAAAGGCTCAAAGGTGTAGTTGAGAACCAGTACCGCAATCTCATCCATATTGCCTATTTAGAATAGGCGTGGGGCCCCGGGGCTGTCAAATCCCGCCCGCGGTCGGCCGCACCAGATTGCGCAGCAGGAACACGAGGTTGGCGGGTCGCTCGGCGAGCCGGCGCATGAAGTAGCCCCACCAGTCCTCCCCGAACGGCACCAGCACGCGCACGCGAAGGCCGGCTGCCCGCAGGCGCGCGTGAAGGTCGTGCCGGATGCCGTAGAGCATCTGGATCTCGAAGCGGTCCGCGCTCACGCCTCGGGCGGCCGCCGTCGTCCGCACGCGCTCGATGATGGCCGCGTCATGCGTCGCGTAACCGACGTACACGCCGCGCTCCTGGGCGTCCGGTTGCAGGAGGCGCTCAGCCAGCCGCACGTAGGCGGCGTCCACGTCACGCTTGACCGGATAGGCGACGTCCGGTGGCTCGCGGTAGGCACCCTTGCACAGACGCAGCGCCGCCCCCCTGCCGGCGAGTCGCTCCACATCCGCCGGCGTGCGCCGGAGGGCCGCCTGCACCACACACGCCGTCGACGGCCGCGTGCGATGAAGCCGCTCGTAGAACTCCAGCGTCCGCTGCGTATACGCGGACGACTCCATGTCGATCCACAACCGCGTTCCCGCCGCCGCACACCGCTCCGCCACCTCCGCCACATTGGACGCACACGCATCCGGCGAGAGGTCGAGCCCGAGGTGCGTCAACTTCAACGAGGGCAACGCCCGCAACCCTCGCGCCGCAATCGCCTCCACGACGTCCCGGTACACCAGGGTCGCCGCCTGCGCGTGCGCCACCGTGGACACGTTCTCGCCGAGATAGGTCACCGCGCCCGCCATGCCCAGCGCGTTCACGCGCGCCACCACGTCCAGCGCACTGTCGGCCGTCGTCCCCGCCACAAACCGGCGCACAAGCCGCCGCGTCGCCGGCACCCGATCCATGAGATCGCCGACACGCCGCCGAGTAGAAAGCGCAAGCAGCAACGCCCTCAGCACGTCAGTCTGCCGATCCCACCGTCACGCGCGTGCACTCGGCGGCGGCGGCGTGTGCGTCCGGGTGTAGGGACCCGTTTCCCTCACACTAGAACCGCACATGGCCTGTGGAGATGGAGCCCAGCCATCCTCGGTCGAATCGGCCACCATCCACGTGGTCCTCGCATCCGGACGCACACGCCGCCGCCGCCGAGTGCACGCCCGCCGGGTGAGACTACGCACGTGCCGTCAAGTCGAGAGCGTCAGCGAGGATTCCCTCGCGCAGCCCGTACTCGCTGACCGTCAGTACGTCGGCGTGGAGGCACGTCATGGTCTCCAGCACGATGGCGGTGCCCGGGATGACGAGATCGGCGCGCCCCGGCTCGAGGCACGGCAAGGCGCCCCGCTCGGCGAGGGTGAGAGCTCCGAGGCGGTCACGCCACCGCTCCACGGCGTCACGCTGCAGCTGGTGGCCGTGCACGCGGTCCGGATCATAGGCCGTGAGGCCGAGGTCGAGGG
>JBKKCN010000318.1:0-9718 GCA_046712525.1 Candidatus Rokuibacteriota bacterium | reverse complement strand
TCTTCGCCACCTATCACCTCGCGGGCGGCGCGTGGCAGGCGGGGCAGCGGGATTTCCTGCTCTGCCCCTTCCTCCTCGTGGGCGCGCTCGGCGCTGCGCGGTGGGCGGAGGACGGCGCGCGCGCGCGCCGCGGACTCAGCGTGGCGTGCGCAGGAGTCGCGCTGGGGGCCGCCATGTCGATCAAGCCCCACTCGGCGATCTTCGCCGGGGCGCTCCTCGCCTTCATCGCCGTCGTCGGGGGGCGGGCCGCCCTCGGGCCCGCCGCGATCTTCGCCGCCGGGGCCGCCCTCGTGCCCGCCGCGCTCGTGCTGTGGCTGGCGGTCGCGGGCGGGCTCGGCGCCTGGAGCGACATCGTGGTGGGCTACCTCGTGCCCGTCTATTCCTCCCTCGGTCGTTCCGCGCCCTGGGCCGTGTACCGCTGGCATGTGTGGATCCCGATCACGCTCGCCGTGGTGCTCTCGCTTGCGAGCGCCGCGCGCAGCCGGCGGCTCGGTGCCCGCCACGCGGTGGCCGCGCTCGGCCTCGCGTACGGACTGGCGCACTACGTCGGGCAGGGCAAGGGCTGGGAATATAATCTGTAACCGCTCGCCGCTTTTGCCGCCGTCCTCGCCTTCTGCGAGCTGGAGGCGCTCATGGCCGCGCGGCGGTTCATTCTCTCCGCTCCGCTCGCGCTGAGCCTCGCCACCGCCACCGTCATCCTCGGCGTCAAGGGCGTGGAGGCGGCGCCGGCGGGCTGGCTCTGGGAAAAGGACGGCGTCGTGCGTCAGCTCACCGCTGACCTGCGCCCGCGCATGGCGCCCGGCGATCGCGTGCAGGTGCTCGACAGCGCCGAGGGCGGCGTGCACGCGCTGCTGCGCCTGCACGCCCGCCAGCCCACACGCTTCCTGTACGATTTCCCCGTCCTCACGGCGCCGGAGGCGCCCATCACCACCACCCTGCGGCGCGAATTCATCCGCGATCTCGACGCGCGCCCGCCCCGCTTCATCGCCGTCTTCGAGCGCGGCTGGCCGGCGGGCGGTTACGAGAGGATCGAGCGCTTTCCGGAGCTGCACGATCGGCTCCTCTCGCGCTACGACCTCGTGGAATGGCGCCCCGCGTTCAAGCTCTATGCCCAACGACCACGTCCGTAGGATCGTGGCCGCCTACGACGACCCCATCGTGCGGGCGTACTGCCGCGCGCGCTTTCTGATTCTGCGCCAGCGGTTTCTCGAGGAGATCGGCCAGTACCTTCCCCCGACGGGGCCGGTGCTGGACATCGGATGCGGGTTCGGGCTCTTCTCGCTCTACTATGCCGCCACTGCGCCCGGCCGCTTCGTGCGCGGGCTCGACGTCAACGGCCGCCGTATCGCGCAGGCGCGCCGGGCGGCGGCGCGCCTGCGCATCGACAACGTGCAGTACGAGGAGGGCGACGCGCTCGATTTCAAGGGCGACGACGAGGTGGCTGCCGCGTACATGCTCGACATCGTCCATCACGTACCGCCCGCCACCGTGCCACCCCTCCTGCGCCGGCTGCGGCGGTGCCTGCCGCCGGGAGGCATGCTGCTCGTCAAGGACGTGGATACCGAGCCCACGCTCAAGCGCTGGTTCACGTGGGCGCTCGACAAGGCGATGGCCCCCGCCACGCCGGTGCGGTACTGGAGTGCGGACGAGCTCACGGCGGCGCTCACCGACGCCGGCTTCCGGGTGCGCCGTCACCGCATGGTCGACGTGCTCCCGTATCCCCACGTCCTCTACGTCTGCGAGGCGCGCGCGTGATGACGGGCATGGACACCACGCTGCTGTCGGCGGAAAGGATCACGGCGGGCTACGGCAGGATCGACATCCTGCACGACGTCTCGCTGCACGTGAAGCTCGGCGAGATCGTGAGCATCATCGGTCCCAACGGCGCCGGCAAATCGACCGCCTTCAAGGCCATCGTCGGCTTCATCACGCCGCGCCAGGGCCGCATCGTCTTCAACGGGGAGGAGATGACGGGGTTGCGGCCGGATCTCGTGCTGCGTCGCGGTCTCGCCTACGTCCCCCAGGGCCGCATCGTCTTCCCGCAGATGACGGTGCTCGAGAACCTCGAGATGGGCGCCTACATCGAGCGCGACCCCGCCCGCATCGCGGCCTCCCTCGACGTCGTGTACCGGCTCTTTCCCATCCTCGCCGAGCGGCGCAAGCAGAAGGCGGGCACGATGTCGGGCGGCGAGCAGCAGATGGTCGCCATCGGGCGCGCCCTCATGACGTCGCCCAGGCTCATCATGCTCGACGAGCCGTCGTTGGGGCTGTCCCCGAAATTCGTCACGCTCATCTTCGAGAAGCTCGTGGAGATGAAGCGGACGGGCTACACGCTGATGCTCGTCGAGCAGAATGCCGCGCGGGCCCTCGCCATCGCCGACCGCGGATATGTCCTGGAGCTGGGCCGCAATCGCTTCGAGGGCGCGGGGCCGGCGTTGCTGGCGGATCCGGAGGTCAAGCGGCTGTATCTCGGCGGGTAGGCCTCAGACGCCGCTCCCCGGCGGTCGACGCGCCGGGTCCAGCGCCGCCGACCAGAAGTATGCGCGAGGCGGTAGAACGGCGCGCTCGGCGAAAATGTGCCCCGATCATGTGAAGGAGACAACGTGAACATCCGACCGAATCGCGTCAAAGAGAAGCTCGCCGCCGGCGAGGTCGCCACCATTCTGTCCGGCACCAACGATCCGGACCTGATCGACCAGCTGGGGCCGGTGGGCGCGGAGGGCATCTGGCTGGAGGGCGAGCACGGCGGCGTCGACTACGCCGATCTCGGCGACCTCACGCGCGCCTGCGATCTCTGGGGAATGACGTCGGTGGTGCGCGTGATGGACAACGACTACGCCACGATCTATCGCACGCTCGATCGGGGCGCGCAGGGCATCGTGGTCCCGCATGTCAACACGCGCGCGGAGGGCGAGGCGGCGGTGGAGGCGGCGAAGTTCGCGCCGCTCGGCAAGCGCGGGATGTTCACCAGTCGCCAGGGCTTCGGCGTGTCCGACTATTTCAAGACCGCCAACGACCAGAGCCTGCTCATCGTCCTCATCGAGGACATCACGGCCGTCAACGCGCTCGACGAGATCATCAAGGTGGACCACATCGACGTCTTTTTCGTGGCGCCGAACGACCTCGCGACGTCGATGGGCCACATCGGCAACATGGGCCACGCGGACGTCCAGAAGACCGTCGATCGTGCGTTGAGCAGGATCGTCGAGGCGGGCCGGGTGGCGGGAACCCTCGTCAACTCCGACAACGTGGAGCGCTACACGCGAATGGGCGTGCGCGTGGTGATGACCAGCTTCTTCCCCTGGCTTCAGGCGGGCGCGAAGGATCTGATGGAGCGCGCCGCCAAGGGCGCCCGCAGCTGAGGAGGAACTTCATGGCAAGGCTCAATATCAATGGGAAGACCCGGGACGTGCAGGTGGAGGCCGACACGCCGCTGTTGTGGGCCATCCGCGAGCAGGTGGGGCTGACGGGCACCAAGTACGGCTGCGGCGTGGCGCAATGCGGTGCCTGCTCGGTGCACATCAACGGCGCCTTGGTGCGCTCGTGCGTCACCGCCGTCGGAAGCGTGAAAGCCACCGACAAGATCGTCACCATCGAAGGCTTGTCGGCCACGAGTGCGCATCCCGTGCAGAAGGCGTGGGCGGCCTTCGACGTGCCGCAGTGCGGTTACTGCCAGTCCGGGCAGATCATGGCCGCGGCCGCCCTGCTCAGGAAGAATCTGAAACCGACTGACGCCGACATCGATCAGGCCATGTCGAATATCTGCCGGTGCGGTACCTATCAGCGCGTGCGGGCGGCGGTGCACATGGCAGCCGGTAGGAAGGTCTGACATCAAAGCGGCGAACGCCAGCGTACCGAGTCTTTCGCGGCGCCACTTCATCGTCGGCACGGCCGCCGCCGCCGGCGGCCTGGCCATCGGCATCCGCCTGCCCTTCGAATCCGGATCGGTCGAGGCAACGAGCGCAGTCGATGCCGGCACCGAGGTCCATGCCTGGGTCGTCGTCAGACCGGATGACACCTGCGTGATCCGCATCGCGCGCTCGGAAATGGGGCAAGGCACGCTCACCGGCCTCGCCCAGCTCGTGGCCGAGGAGCTCGAGTGTGATTGGAAGCAAGTCGCCACCGAGTCGATCACGCCGGGGCAGAATCTCGCGCGCAAGCGCGTCTGGGGCGAGATGGGTACCGGTGGCAGTCGCGGCATCCGCACCTCGCACGACTATGTTCGCCGGGGCGGCGCCGCCGCACGCATGATGCTGCTGCAGGCGGCCGCCGACCAGTGGAAGGTGGACGTGGGCGAGGTCAGCGTGGCCGAGGGCGTCATCACGCATGCGGCCTCCGGGCGCCGTACCACCTACGGCAAGGTGGCCACGGACGCGGCCAAGCTGACGCCGCCGGACCCGAAGAGCATCACGCTCAAGGATCCGAAGGACTGGAAGATCGCCGGCAGGCCGATGAAGCGGCTGGATACGGCCGACAAGCTGAATGGCAGCAAGGTCTACGCGATCGACCTCACGCTGCCGGGCATGCTGCACGCTGCCGTCAAGGCGTGCCCGGTGTTCGGGGGCAGGCTCGTGAGCTTCGACGAGGCGAAGATCTCCGGCCGGCCCGGCGTCCGCCGTGCCGTCAAGGTCAACGATTCGACGGTCGCCGTCGTCGCCGATACGTGGTGGCGCGCCAAGTCCGCCCTCGATGCGCTTGCCATCGTCTGGGACGAAGGCCCGGGCGCCTCCCAGTCGAGCGCGATGATCGCCGAGCACCTCAAGGAAGGGCTGGCGGCGAAGGAGGCGTACGCCTTCCGTAACGAAGGTGACGCCCTCCACGCGATCCAGGGCGCCGCGAAGAAGATCGAAGCGGTCTACAGCACGCCCTTCCTTGCCCACGCCACGATGGAGCCGATGAACTGCACGGTGAAGATCTCGGCGGACCGGGCCGAGTGCTGGGTGCCCACACAGAACTCCGAGGCGTCGCTGGCCGCGCTGTCCGAGCAGTCGGGGCTGCCACTGGCGAAGTGCGAGGTGTACCGCCACGACCTTGGCGGCGGCTTCGGCAGGCGCGGAGGCAACCAGGATTACGTCCGGCAGGCGGTGAACATCGCCAGGCAGTTTCCCGATGTCCCCGTCAAGATGGTGTGGTCGCGCGAAGAGGACATGGGGCATGACTTCTACCGTCCGATCTCGCAGTGCAAGCTGGCCGCGGGACTCGACGACAAAGGCAACCTCGTCGGATTGCACGTTCGGATCTCCGGCCAGTCGATCAACGCGTTCGTGAACCCGGCCCTGATCGTCAACAACAAGGACGATCGGCAGCTCCAGGGATACACGGACAAGCCCGGGGACGCGCAGCTCGGCTACACGGTGCCGAATCTGCTGATCGAGTACGTGATGCGCAACACGCACGTGCCGGTGGGGCCCTGGCGTGGCGTCAACACCAACCAGAACGGCGTCTACATGGAATGCTTCATGGAGGAAGTGGCTCGGGCGGCCGGCGCCGACTCGCTGGAGTTCCGCCGTGCCCTCATGAGCAAGCATCCGAAGCATCTCGGCGTCCTGAACGCCGTCGCGGCCAAGAGCGACTGGGGCAAGCCCCTGCCTGCCGGCGTGCACCGCGGCATCGCGCAGTTCATGGGCTACGGAAGCTACTCGGCGGCCGTGGCCGAGGTCTCGATGACCGGCGAGGGCAAGGTCAAGGTCCACCGAATGGTGCTCGCCCTCGATTGCGGCCACGCGGTCATCCTGACCAGATCGCGGCCCAGGTCGAGGGCTCCGTGGCCTACGGTCTGAGCGCCGCCTTCTACGGCGAGTGCACGGTGCAGAACGGGCGCATGACGGAGCTGAACTTCGACCGCTACCGGATCTTGCGTCTGGCCGAGATGCCGAAGGTGGAGACGGTGATCGTCCCCTCATACGACTTCTGGGGCGGGGGGGGGGAGCCGACGATCTGCGTGGTCACGCCTGCGGTGGTCAATGCCATCTTCGCTGCCACCGGCAAGCCGGTACGCACGTTACCTCTGAAGAACGTCCAGCTCGTGTGAGCGGCACTCAGAACGTGAGGCGGGCGGCGAGTCGTTCCTTCAGCGTGCGGACGTCGGAAGGGAGACGGTGCTTCCACTTGGTGGCGAAGTGGCGGAGGGCCGCCTGGCGCTGGCTGAGGTCCTCGGACGCGCGGGCGGGGGCGCCGTCTCCGGTGCGGGTGCCGCCGCCGCGGTGGATGAAGGGGGCGTTGACCACGACGCACCGGTGACCGGTCTCTCGGATGGCGAAGGAGAGGTCGCGGTCGTAGCCGTGGAAGAAGCCGTAGGACTCGTCGAAGCCTCCGATGGCGTCGAAGAGCGGGCGAGCCACGGTGAGACACACGCCGTCCACCGCCGCCACCTCCACGCCGTCGCCGCGCACGTTGCCGCCTTGCTCCAGACAATGGACGATGGTGCGGCCGGCGAAGCGGCCGTCGCGCCGTAGGCGGCGCGCGCCGTACAGGCCGGCGAGGCCCACGCCGTTCTCATCGAGCGCGCCCCGCAGCCGGCTCAGCCACCGCACGTCCTTCATCTCCGTGTCGTTGTGCAGAAAGCAGAGGACGTCGCCCCCGGCAAGGGCGGCGCCCTGGTTGAGGGCACGGATGAGCCCGACGTTGTCGGCGTTGCGATGGTAGCGGACCGGAAAGTAATGTCGGCCGCCCGTGAAGTACTGCTCGGTACCGTCGGAGGAGCCGTTGTCGATGACGCACAGCTCGAACGCCTCGCTGGTGCCGCGCAGGCTGTCGAGGCAGGCGCGCGTGAGCGCGAGCTGGTTGTACACCGCCATTACCACGCTGATCGTCATCGCCCGCCCGTCGCAAGAGGAGAACGTGAAACGGGGCTACGGATCGCTCCGTAACCCCGTTCGCTAATTGGTGGAGCTGAGGGGAGTCGAACCCCTGACCCCAAGACTGCCAGCCTTGTGCTCTCCCAACTGAGCTACAGCCCCACGCGTTCGACCACGATACACGGCCTTACACGAGGCCGTCAATGTAAGCGGTTGGTAGGGGAGAGGGGATTCGAACCCCTACGCCCTTGCGGGCTCCGGATTTTGAATCCGGATTGTCTTCCAGTTCCAGCACTCCCCCGTTTGAACCGGCCTCAAGGATACCCCGGAGAGACACCGGAAGGAACGGCTGTGCCGTGATTCGCTTGCGGTTGAGTGCGGGAGTGCCCGGTGCGTAGTAGATCCAGCGCAGCACAGCCATCGACTCACGCTTCGCGAAGCGCAAGTACCACATGTTCCTCTTGCCGGCTGTGCGCCTGTTTCCAACTGCGCCACGGAGGCCGGTAAGCTTTGTTACTCGTTCCTGCAGCCAGCGCACGAACGCCGGGCTGGCAGACACGAGCGAGACATACAGTCGCTGATACACGTAGCGCGGGTTCTTCGCGGAGTGATATCGGTCGGTATAACTGAGGATGGAGCCGTCTCCGTCGATGCAGCCGCGAAAAAAATCGGCGAAGTGTTCATCGGGGATGGCAAGCGCGCCAAGAGTCAGGCTCTTCGCCGGTGTCAGTCCGATGGCCAGAAGCCATTGATGTAAACGTCGGTCACTCCACTGAATGTGCCAGTACCGCAGACCGCGACCGCTCAGCGTGGGCGTGATCGACGCCTTCAGTCTCAGACAGCGCCGAACGGTCTCGAGCAGGTCCGTGTCCTTGGACGTGATCGCGAGATGGCGCCCGTCTCTCCCAAGGTTACCGTCGGTGGCGATCAGTCCGACTGCGTACGCCAGATCCGGCGACCATATCTCGTGGGTCTCGAGGCCGCCGGGCCGACTCCGTCGCCAGCGCACCGAATCTGTTCCTCGGGATCGAGTGGCGATGTCGAAGCGGTCGCGGCGCCGTCTTATGGTCGTGGGGCCGCATCCAAGCCGCGTCGCAATCTCAGTGGTCGTCAGTCGTTCGTCCACATAGAGTCGCCTCCACTCCGCCTGCTCGACCGACACGTACCATGGATGCATTGTTGTTCAGACTCATGCACCACTCATCACGCGTCAATGTCCAAAGATGGAGACATCGGACCGCGCGCGACGGTTACACTGGCGCTGACTCGGCACGCGGTGCCCGTGTACATTTTCGACGCGCAAGGAGCCGACATGAACACGTTCTTTCGAAAGTTCGCCCACGCCACCGCTGAGCTCGTGGGCTCGCCGTGGGCCTTCGCCCTCGGCCTCGTCGTCATCGTGGCGTGGGGCGCCATGGGGCCGATCTTCCAGTATTCCGACACGTGGCAGCTCGTCATCAACACATCCACCACCATCGTGACCTTCCTGATGGTGTTCGTCATCCAGAACACGCAGAATCGCGACGCGAAGGCGATCCACCTCAAGCTCGACGAGCTCATCCGCGGTGTGAAGGGCGCTCGCACCGAGATGGTGGCGTTGGAGACGTGCACCGACGAGGAGCTGGCCGCCTTCCAGAAAGAGTTCGAGAAGCTGCACGCGCGGCTGACGAAGCGCGCGCAGTTCGCGGGGCACGCGGCGAGCGCGTTGCGGCACGATCCCCCTCCCGGCACCGTCGCAGAATAGCGCGCGACGAAGGTCGTCCGGGATCTAGACGCGTTGAAGAAGTAGAAGCGTGTCGGGGGGAACGGGGGGCCGGTCTCGGCCCCCCATCTGAGAACTAGCGAATCTCAGCGCACCACTGAGAGCCTGGAGACCTCGAGGTCGAGACCGAGGCCGAGCCGCTCGAGGACCATGCAGGCGTCCCGACCCGGCTCGGTGGCGGCGAGGATGGGAGTGCGGCGGGCCACTTCTTTGATGCGATACGCGCAGGCAACGTTCTGCCACGTGCGCGCCTGTTGGCGTTGTTCGTAGCCCCACGCGACGGGGAGCGCGATGAGCCCCACCAGTGTCACGATGCCAAGCGTCTTGAGCGTGGTCTGGATCTCCGACCGAAACATTCGCATGACAACCCTCCAGCCCCGATGAATAGCAACTCCCCTGCCACACCTTGGATGGCCGTCGGGAAGGGAGGGGGCCCCGCCCGCGGTGCAACGAAGCAGCATCAAAGCACACCCGGACTCACACTGTCCAAATTCTTTCCGTGCCGCGCTGACTACGCCTTCGTGCGGGCGACGAGGTCGCGCAGGCGCTGCGCGTCCCCGTCGGGTAGATGCACGAAGGACAGTCCGACCCCATCCGCTTCGAGCCGCGCGACGAGGCCGATGACCTCGATGGGCGGGCCGCCGTCGGGCGTGAAGTGGACCTTCACGGCGGCGCCCTGCATCAGCGTGCCGTCGGTGCGGGCGCGCATGCCGGTCGCGCTCATCTCCACACACTGGGCGTCCCATACGGTGCCGCGATATTCCACGATGCGTATGGGAAAGCCGACCGGCGCCCGCTGCGCACGCCGGCGCTCGCGCGCTCCCGATCCGGAGTCGTAACGGCGGCTGAGCGCGTGCGGTTCCAGGTAGCCCACCACCTCGCCGAGCCGATCCAACGCCACCGGCTGGTCCACGAAGTCGAGCGCGGCCAGCCGCAGGCACTCGCGTTCCGGGCTCTCGGTGGCGACGCCGGACACCGCCACGGTCGGGAGCCCCGCTTCGCGCACGGGACGCCGTTTCAGGACGTCGAGTCGCCCTCGACCACGAGCACCCGCATGGTGGCGGGAGTCTAGCACGATGCGGTGGCGGCCGGGCTCCGTGTCGTCTCAGGGGCGAGCGGCGTCTGTCGCTGGGAGCCGACGAAGAAGGCGCTCCAGAAG
>JBKKCN010000317.1:0-4029 GCA_046712525.1 Candidatus Rokuibacteriota bacterium | reverse complement strand
CTCGGTCCCTCGCGGCTGGTGCGCGGGGCGCGCCGGCGCATCGGCGAAACCCTGATCTCCGCCGAAAGTGCCGTGGTGGCGGAAGCCGAGGACATCGCCGGCACGATCCTGGCCATGCCGGCCGCGCCCGCCGCGGAGCCCGCCCCCGAGCTCCTCGCCGAGCCGCGCGCCGCCCCCGTGAATCCGTCGGGAGGCGGGCGCGTCGCGCTCACCGCCGGCCTGCTCATCGCCTTCTGCTGGCTCTTGCCCCTGGCGGGCTTTCCCATCGCCGCCTTCCTCTTCGTGGCGCTCTTGCTCCGCGGGCTGGGCGCGGGCTGGGCGTCCGCCGGCCTGATCGCGCTCTTCACCGCCGGCGCCTCCCACTATGCGTTCGGCACGCTGCTCGGCGTCCCGCTGCCCGCCGGCGCCCTCTTCGGCTGATGGGTCCCATCGACGGGCTGATCTATGGCTTCGGGATCGCGCTGCAGCCGGGGAATCTCTTCGCCTGCTTCCTCGGGGTGCTCATCGGCACCATCGTGGGCATCCTCCCCGGCATCGGGCCGGTGGGCGCCATGGCGCTGCTGCTGCCCTCGACCTTCGCCATGCAACCGGCGACCGCCATCATCATGCTCGCCGGCATCTACTACGGCGCCATGTACGGCGGCTCGACCACTGCCATCCTGCTCAACATCCCGGGCGAGGTGGCCTCCGTGCCCACCTGCCTCGACGGCTACCCGATGGCGCAGCAGGGACGCGGCGGCGTGGCGCTCGGCATCTCCGCCATCGGTTCCTTCGTGGCGGGGACCGTGGGCGTCATCGCGCTGACGTTCTTCGCGCCGCTGCTCGCCGACCAGGCGCTGCGCTTCGGCCCGCCCGAGTACTTCGGGCTCATGGTGCTCGCATTCACCGTGGTCGTCTCGCTCTCGGGCGTCTCGCTCGCCAAGGGCCTGACGATGGCCATGCTCGGGTATCTCGTCTCGTTGATAGGCATGGGCCCGTCCACGGCGGAGCCGCGCTTCACGTTCGGCTACGCGCGCCTCATGGGCGGCGTCGATCTCATCGCCCTCGTGGTGGGGCTGTTCGCGATCTCGGAGGTGTTCCTCGGGCTCGAGGAGTCGCGCGTCGCCATCGCGACGAAGATCCGCAATGTCTTCCCGCGCTGGGCCGACCTGCGGCAGGCGTGGCCCGCCATCATGCGGGGGACGGGTATCGGCTTTCTTCTCGGCCTCTTGCCGGGCTGCTCGCCGGGGGTGACGGTGTTCCTCGCCTACGACGTGGAGAAGAAGCTCGCGCGCCATCCGGAGCGGTTCGGCAAGGGCGCCATCGAAGGCGTCGCCGCACCGGAGTCGGCCAACAACGCCACGAGCTCGGCCGGCTTCATCCCGCTGCTCGCCCTCGGCATTCCCGCCTCCGCGCCGCTCGCCATCCTGCTCGGCGGGCTCATGGTCTACGGCCTGCAGCCGGGACCGCTGCTCTTCTCCAAGAATCCCGAGTTCGTGTGGACGGTGATCGCCAGCCTCTACGTCGGCAACGTCATCCTGCTCGTCCTCAACCTGCCGCTCGTGGGCATGTGGGTGCGGCTGACGCGCGTCCCCTTCGGTATCCTCGGGCCCGTCATATTATTGATGTCCTTCGTGGGCGCGTACTCAGTGCGCAACAGCATGTTCGACGTGGCGGTGAGCCTGGTCTTCGGGCTCGTCGGCTACCTGCTGCGCAAGCTCCAGTGGCCGCTCGCCCCGCTCCTGCTGGCCTACATCCTGGGACCGCTGCTGGAGACCAATCTGCTCGAGTCGCTGTCGATGAGCGGCGGCAGCGTGCTCATCTTCTTCCAGCGATGGCTGTCGCTCTCGCTCATCGTGGCCGCCGCCGTGCTGCTCATGACGTCGCTCGTCCTCGTGCGCTACGCCAACCAGCGGCTGCGGGAGACCGCCGCCGGCGAGATGTCTCTCTGACGCACCATCCCCAACCGCCAAGGAGAACACCATGATCGTGTCACGCGTGGCCACCGCCCTGCTGGCGGCGCTCACTCTCATCACCCCTGCGCTCGCCTTCGCGCAGGCGTACCCGACCAAGCCCGTCGAGCTCGTGGTGCCGTTCACCGCCGGCGGTGGCACCGACCTCATCGCACGGCTCGTCGCCGACTACATCGGCAAGAAGTGGTCCCAGCCCATTCTCGTCGTCAACAAGCCGGGCGGCGGCGGCGCCACCGGCGCGCGCGCGGCGCTGAAAGATTCGCGTCCCGACGGCTACACGGCGCTCATGGACATCCATACGACCTCGTCCATGCTCATCGGCGCCTCGCAGAACCCGCCCCTCACGCTCGACGACCGCAAGTACGCCGCGCGGCTCGTGCGCGATCCGATGGTGTTCGCCGTGAAGGCCGACGCGCCGTGGAAGAGCTTCAAGGAGTTCTCGGAGTGGGTGAAGGCCAATCCGGATCAGCTCGTGTGGTCGAGCGTGGGCCCCGCGGGCCCGTCGCGCTACACCGCCTACGACTGGTTCACGCAGATCGGCGTCGATCCCGTGAAGACGAAGATGGTCATCACGCCCGGCGCCAGCGACTCCATGACCAAGCTCGCCGGGGGGCACGTGGTACTCGCCATCCATTCCGTGGCCGAGGCCAACGCGATGCTGCAGGCGGGCAAGATCCGCCTCCTCGCCGTGCTCTCGCCCACGCGGCTCAAGGCGCTGCCGGAGGTGCCGACGGCGGAGGAGCAGGGCGTGATGAAGGGTGTGCGCGTGCAGTGGTGGGCGGCGGTCGCCTTTCCGGCGGGGACGCCGGATCCGATCGTCAAGAAGTGGGAAGGAGCGTTGGCCGAGATGGCCAAAGATCCGGCCTTCCTGGCGGGCGCCGAGCGCATCAACATGAACATCGACTTCCTGGACTCTGCGGCGACGCGAGCGTTCGTGGAGAAGGAGATCGCCGAGTATACGGACATGGCGAGCAAGATCGGTATCCGCCGCTAGGGCCATTCGCCGGGAGCAAGGCGCATCTTGCTCCCGGCGCTGTTTGCGGCCATTCTGTGCCGCGTCGTCACCGAACGTCGATAGGAGATCCACATGGCACGCGCGCTCGAAGGACAGGTCGTGATCGTGACGGGTGGGGGCACGGGCATCGGGCGCGTGACCGCGTTGCTGGCGGCGGCGGAGGGCGCGCATGTCGTGATCGCGGGCCGGCGGCGCGAGCCACTCGACAGCGTCGTCTCGGAGATCGAGAAGGAGAAGGGCCGCGCCACCGCGCATGCGGTGGACCTCGAGCGGCCCGAGGAGGCGGTGAAGTTCGCCGAAGCCGTCGTCGCCGCGCACCGGCGCGTCGACGTGCTCGTCAACAATGCAGGGCATTCGAGCAAGATTCGACACATCCGCTGGGTGAGGCGCGAGGACTGGGAGAGCGTGTTCGCCGTGAACGTGACCGCGGTGTACGCGCTCACGCAAGCCGTGCTGCCGACGATGATCGAGCGCGGCGGGGGCACGATCATCACCGTGTCGTCGGTGGCGGCGATCAGCGCGGGCCTGCTGGGGGGCGCGCCGTATGGGGCGGCCAAGGCGGCGGTGCGTAATCTCATGTCCAACCTCCACGTCACGTGCAGGGACAAGGGGATCCGCGCCATCACGATCATGCCCGCGGAGGTCGACACGCCCATTCTCGACAAGCGGCCGCTGCCTCCCGACGCCAAGGCGCGCGCGACGATGATGCAGGCCGAGGACGTGGCGCGCACCATCCTCTTCTGCGCCACGATGCCCGCGCGCACGGTGCTCCACGAGATCGTGATGTACCCGACCATCCAGCGCGACGTGACGGCCGACATCGCGACGGCCGCGCAGATGGGCGCCCCGCCCGGCGCGCGGTGAGCGCCAAGGTTCTGCGCCGCGAGTGGACGACGGCCGAGGGCTGGCGCGGCACGGGCCCGGGCATGTGGGCCTGGCTTCTGCAGCGGGCAGCCGCGGTGGGACTGCTCGTGGTCGTCGCGGCCCACCTTTATAATCCGTTTCGCCGCGGCGTCCAGGCCGCCCTCCTTGCCCTCGTGCTGCTGCACGCGCTGCTCGGCG
>JBKKCN010000316.1:0-6352 GCA_046712525.1 Candidatus Rokuibacteriota bacterium | reverse complement strand
CGTCCCCGCCCCGGAGGCCCCGCGCTCCACAACCGAGGCCCCGCGCTCCACCCAGTTACCGAGGCTTCTTGTTCGAAACGTACCCGGCGATGACCTCGTTCATGGTCTCGCGCGCGTGACCGATGCCCTCTTCGCACAGCGGAAGGTCGATGGTCGTCGCGTTCTGGGCCGCGGCCACCTTCTCCACTTCTTCACGCGTCATGTCCCGCATGAAGCCAGCGGGCACGCGGTTGAGGCGCGCGGTGGCGTCCTCGGTCCACGTGAACGGGCTGGTGGCGGCGCTCTCGGTGAGGCCCGGCAGCTCGACCGGCTCGAACTTGGTCTTGGCGAGCAGCGTGTCCCAGCCCGCGCCCAGCTTGTCGCGACCCACCGTCTCCTCGATCATCGGCAGCGCGAGCGCGCACGTGATGACGGCAATCTTGCGCGAGCGCGCGTACTTCTCCACACGCGCCTTGGCGCGGCGGCGCAGGTAGGCGTCGGTGACTTCGCGTAACGCGTCCCGGGCGTCCGCCGACCATTTCACCTGCACGCCCGGCATCGATTCCTCCTCCTCGATGCCGCCTTCCTGGTTCGCGATCGCCTCCACCACGGCCTTGGAGATGATCTGGAACTTGTCGGGCGCCGCCTTGCACACGGGACACGTGACCACCGCGTGAGGCCCCTTCACGGTGTAGCCGCAGATGGAGCAGATGGCGGTGGCGGCCTGATTCTCCTTCCTTAGATTCGCAACGGCGATGTCCTCGGCGAGGATCTGCATCTTCTCCGCCATGCGCGAGGGCATGAAGATGGCCATCGCCTCGTCGATCACCTTGTTGGTGATCACGGTGTGGCCCTGCTCGATGGCGTAGCGCAGCAGCGCGGTGCGGGCCACGCCCTTCACCTGGGGCGGCACACGCTCCATGCGCGCCTCCGCCTCCTCCGTCCACGAGATGATCTCCTCCGCCTTCACGTCGAGCGGCGGGTAGAAGCGGCCGCCCGTGAGCAGGACGTTGCACGGAGCGAGCCGCATGAGGTTCTCGGTGTTGGAGCCGAGGTCCACTTCGTTCTCGTCGGAGTGCACGCCCACCCGCCCCACGATGAGCAGCCACGGCTGCTCCTTGCGCACAAACGTCAACACCTTCTCGAAGCACTTCCCGTCGAGGAGGGTGATGGCGAGGTCGACGCCGTCGTCGGCGGCCAGCTTGCGCGCGATCTCCAGGTGCGACTGGTAGATCTTGGCGAGGCCCGTGTCGATGATCTCCTCGTGCAATTGCTCCTGCTCCTTGAAGCGGAAGATCTTCGACGCCTTCTCGCTCAGCACGCCCACGATGCCGTTGAACATCGCGTAATGCAGGTAGGGGTCGTAGACGCCGATCGCCTGCACGGGACGGTTGACCGCCTTGCCGAGGGCGATGGCGATCTTGAGGCCGTGGAAGGACTGCGGCGAGCCGTCCACGCACACGACGATAGCGCCCTGGGCGTCGCGCAACGCGTCCGCGTTGCGGACGATGAGGGTGTCCCGCTTGACCTTGCGCACGAAGCGTTCGGTGACCGATCCCAGCTGACTATCCTTCACCGCGCCCATGCCGAGGGCGCCCATGATGACGAGGTCGTAGTCGGAGGCCTCCGTGTCCTCGATGAGCGCCTTGTAGTGCTTGCCGTCCATCATCTTGGCTTCGAAGGCGAGGCCCGCCGCCGCCGACTTCGCCTTCATGACGTCGAGGTAGGACTCCGAGATCAGCTGCAGGCCCATCGCGATGAGGGAGTCATGGATCTTGCGCTGTCGCTCGAGCTCGTTCTCGTCCTTGTACTCCTCCGGCAGCGTGTACTCCATCTGCTTGAACCGGTAGTCATGCAGCCGCGCCGCGTAGATGTGACTGCCCGTCAGCCTCGCGCCGAACGCTCGGCCGAGCTCCACGGCGAGGTCGATGGCGCGGTTCGAGTGATCCGAGTTGTCCACCGGAACATAGATGTGCTTGTACATTCGCTCCCCCTTAGGCCCCTTTCATCTTTCGCATGGCTACTTGAGCTCGAATTCGACCACCGCTGTTCCCCTCGGCGGGATCGTTATTTCCTTCGTGATGGTGTGCGGCTCCTCGAACAGCGGCCGGCCGTCCTTGTCCACGCCCTTGGCCCGGTACCCTTCGTGCCACATCGTGACCTTGTAGGTGCCGGGAGGGATGGCGTCGATCTTGAACGCGCCCCGCTCGTCGGTCACGGCCAGATAGGGGCTGTCGTGCACGACCATCCACGCGAACATGTGCGGGTGCGCGTCGCAGAGCACGCGCATGACGCCTGGCTTCGTGATGCGCCGGGTGATGTCGATCGTCTGCTCCTTGTTGGGGAGCGCGAGATTGAAGCCGCCCCGCTTCGCGAAGAAGTGCGTGGAGTGCAGGATGGGATCGGAGTTCTTCACCCGCACCCGCTCTCCCGGGGTCACCGCCGTCACGTGGGAGACGAACAGGCACTTGGCGTTGTCGAGCACGACGTCGCGCGAGGGTTTCTTGCCCTTGGTGATGCCCTCGAGGAGGATCACCCCGCCCTGCACGCCGCCCTCGGCGCCCACCACGAGGGCCTCCGACGGCTTGCGCTCGCCGCACACGTCGCGGTTCTTGTTCACCGTGAGCGGCTCGAGCTTCGGCGCCACGCCCGCGAACTTCAGCGTGCCCGTGAGCGTGCCGCCGTCCTTGACCGGGGCCTCGTCGTACGCCGACGCGGGTCCCGAGATCGCCGCCGTGAGCACCACCGCCGCCGCCAGCCTGCCCAGCATCACCCGCGTCACCTCGCTACGGTTCGGGATTGAGGCCGTATTCCACGGCCAGCCACACGCTGCGGCTGTACCGGAAGAACCACAACGGAAACAGCACGGTGAACGCGCCCCACACGGCGAGCTGCCACGCCAGCGGCGCATCCAGCCAGCGCCAGGCCGCGAAGTATCCGGTGACCGCGATCACCGTGGTCACCGCGTAATTGATGTAGATGGCGCCCACCCAGTACCCCTGCGCCCGCTCAAACTTCAGATCGCACACCGCACACACGGTGTTCATCGCGAACCACGACCGGAAGAGCGGCGCCCGGCCGCACCGAGGGCAGCGGAGCGCGAGCGCTCTCCCGAGCGCATGCCGCAGACGGTCCACCGTGCCGCCGTCCGCCATCCCGTGCCTGCCCTTCTCGACGTGCGGAGGTGTTCAGTGCTTTGCCTTCTCCGCCTCCGACATGGCGGGCCGCTTCGCGTCGTCCGTCTTCTTGGAGACGGCGAACGCGTCCGGCATGATCACGAAAAGCAGCAGGGTCGCAATCGCGAGCGGCGTCACCGCGATCCAGCCCAGCGTCTTCGTCTCGAACTTCAGGTGCATGAAATACATGGCCACCATCGTGGCTTTCGCGAGGGCGAGCGCGCACAGCAGGGTGCCGTTGACAAATCGACTGAACGGCAGAAACACCACGCCGATCTCGACCACGGTGAGGACGGCCAGCCACCAGAAGATCGCCATGTAGTTGGGGTGCTTGTGCTCGGCCATCGAGGTGCGCCTCCCCTAGAGCAAATACATGAAGGTGAACACCATGATCCAGACGAGGTCGACGAAGTGCCAGTACAGCCCGAGGATCTCGACCGCGTTGTAGCTCGCCATGGGTTCGGGCCGGCGCCCGACGACGAAGATCATCGCGACCAGGTAGACGACACCGGCAGAGACGTGCAGCCCGTGAAAGCCCGTGATGACATAGAACGACGTCCCGAACAGGGTGGCGCCCCACGGGTTGCCGTTGATGAGCAGGCCGCGGTGAATGAGGTGCGTCCACTCGTATGCCTGCAGGCTCACGAAGATGAAGCCGCCGAGAGCGGTGAGGGCGAGGAACATCTTCGCCTTCGCGCGGTCGCCCTTGCCCAGCCATTCGAGCGCTTTCACCATGGTCACGCTCGAACAGATGAGCAGGAACGTCATGGCCGCCGTGATATTGATGCCGAGGACCTGGATGGGGTCGGGCCAGTCCGCGCTGGTGGCGCGCATCACGCCGTAGCCGGCGAGCAGCGTGCCGAAGCCGACGGCATCACCCACCAGGAACAGCCACATCCCGAGCTTGCCCCAGCTCTCCGGCGTGAGCGGCGACTCCGCCGGCTCCACCACCGCATGGTGCGCGGTCGCAACCTGACTCATGTGGTCTCCCCGTGTTTTTTACGTGGCCCTGCGCGATGAGGCCCGGTCTCGGGCCGAGTCGAGCGATCAGAAAAGAACGGCTCTGCGAGATGAGGCCCGGCCGCGGGCCGAGTCGAGCGATCAGAAAAGAGGGATATCTCCCCAAACCATGCTTTGACGCGCGACAGCCGCTCCGCGACGCGTGGCCGCCATCCCATGCGCACCGCGACGATGGCCCCTACCACCGCGGTGAGGGCGAACGGCATCAGCACCAGTCCCAGGTACGCCCAGTTGTACGACCGGTCCCCGAATGCCGACGACACGCACGTGGCGCACGCCGACGCGATCTCCGGGAGCAGGACGATGAACGCCGCCGCCAGCGCCCACCTCACGTGAGGTACACCGCGACGTAGAGGAGCGGCCACAGCGCCACCACGAAGTGCCAATAGATGGCGCACGTCTCCACTGGCACGCCGCGCGCGCCGTCGAAGGCGCCGCGCATCGCCATGACGAGCGTCACCGTGAGCCACACGAGAGCGCCCAGCACGTGGACGGCGTGGGTGCCGATGAGGGTGTAGAAAGTAGCGCCGAAGATCCCCGAGGACAGCGTGACGCCGAAGCGCACCAGCTGCACCCACTCGTAGCCCTGCACGGCGAGGAAGAGAGCCCCGAGGCCGGCGGTGGCGGCCAGCCAGCGCCGAAGGCCCGGCCCGTCGTGCTGGCGCCGCGCGCGCACCGCCGCCGCCATGCACACGCTGGACGCGAGCAGGACGAGCGTGTTGGCGCCCGTCACGGCGATGGGCAGCCGGGGTTGCAGCGGAGGCGGCCACACCGGCGCCGCCGAGCGCAGCACGAGGTAGGCCGACACCATGCCCGAGAAAAACATGATCTCGCCGCTCAGGAAGACCAGCATGGCCAGGCGCGCGTTGTCGAAGCGTCGGCGCCGGGGCTCGGGCTCGTCGTCCCCCCGCCCGTCATCCCCGGTGGGCGGAAGGGGCGGTAGACGCCCGCTGCCGCGGTCGACCCGTGGCGGCGCGGGCGGGGCTTCGAGGGTGCCGGCCATCACGGTCACCAGCGGATCCCGATGACGAACGCGCTCGCGACGAGCGCCGCCACGATGCCGAGTAACACGCGAAGCACGCGCCGGTTGCGCGCGCTCAGCTCGTCCGGGCCTTCCGCCGCCATCTCGTTCATGCCTTGTCGAAGGCGAGCAGCGCCAGCAGCGCGGGCAGGTAGAGCAGAGACGCGAAGAGGACGCGACGCGCGCCCGCCAGCGACGGCTCCATCGCCTGCCGCGCACCGAAGGCCGCGAACACACCGCCGAGCACGAGGGCGCCCACGAAGTAGACGGCGCCCGCGAGACCGACGAGCGTGGGCAGCAGGCTCACGACGAGGAGCGCGAGGCAGCCGGTGACGATCTGCCGCTCGGTGCTCCGCCCCTGCGCGTCGATGACGGGGAGAAGCTGGACACCTGCGCGCGCGTAGTCATCACGGTAGAGACGCGCGATGGCGAGCGTATGCGGAAGCTGCCACAGGAAGAGGATGCCGAAGAGGACCCAGGCGCCCACGTCGAGGCCGTTCTGCGCGGCCACCCATCCCGTGACGGGGGGGAGCGCGCCCGGCACCGCGCCCACCAGCGTGCACAGCGGCGTGCGGAGCTTGAGGGGCGTATAGGCGAAAAGATAGAGCGCGAACGTCACGAAGGTGACGGCCGCCGAGAGCAGGTTCACGGTCACGGCCAGATAAACGATGCCGGCGGCCGTGATGCCGGCGCCGAACAGCAGCGCCTCCAGCGGCTGCAGTCGTCCCTCGGGCAGCGGCCGCGAGCGCGTGCGCTCCATGAGCGCGTCCACCTCGCGCTCCCAATACTGATTGAGGGCCAGCGTGCCGCCCGCTGCCAGCATGGTCCCGATGGCGAGGTGAATGAGCCGCACGTAGTCCGCGGCGCCCGTGAGGCCGACGTAGTAGCCCACCATGGTCGTGATGAGCACCATGAGCACCACCCGCGGCTTGGTGAGGGCGGCGTAGTCGGCGAGCACGCGCCGGCGCTCGCGCGCGATGGGAGCCACGATGACCTCGGTGGGCGGCGTCACCGCGCGCCTCCCAGGCGGGCGTGCGCGGCGAGCGGCACGGCGCCGGCACGCGCGCGCGAGGCGCCCGCGCCCACGCGGATGGCGACCACCACGGTGGCGGCGAGGATGAGGCTGCCTACGAGCCGTTGCGCCACGGGCAGTGCC
>JBKKCN010000315.1:0-6113 GCA_046712525.1 Candidatus Rokuibacteriota bacterium | reverse complement strand
GCCCAGCCACCCTCGATCGATTCGGCCACCATCCACGTGGTCGCCGCAACCCCTACGCCCGACTCCCGCCGCCGACCGCACGCCGCCTAACGACGCGTAGTCAGCTCGCTGCGCACGATCCGCGCGCCGTCGACGAGCGCCCGGAGCTTGCGCTGCGCGACCCAGCGCGGCGTCTCCCAGAAGCCACAGTCCGGATTGAGCCACAGGCGTTCCGGCGCGACGTGCTTGAGGACGGTACGGATGCGCTCCGCCACGTCGTCGGCGCTCTCGGCTTTGAAGGCTTTGACGTCGATGACCCCGGCCCCCAATTCTTTGTCACGCGGAAAATCTTTCCACCGCTCCGCATCATCGAAGCCGCGGTTGGCGAACTCGAGCACGATCTGCGAGGCGTTGATCTCGCCGAGGGTGGGAAACACGTTGCGGTAGTCGCGCACGCTGCTGAAAGGCCGCCCGTACAGGTTGCCGAAGCACACGTGCACCGCGATCTTGGCGGTCACACCGGCCACCGCGGCGTTGATCCCCTTGTTCACCTCGTGCACGCTGCCGGAATACATCCCGTGGTGCGGCTCGTCGATCTGGATGAAGTCGGCGCCGGCGGCCACGAGCGCCCTGCACTCGGCGTTGACGATGTCCACGAGGTCCGCGAGCAGGCTGCCCTTGTCCCGGTAGCCGCCGCCCAGCTTCAGGGGCACGAGCAGCGTGTAGGGGCCGGGCACCGTGGCCTTGATGCGCTTGCCCGTGAGCGAGCGCGCGAGCTTGAACTCCTCCACGATGCCGAGCCCGCTGGGGGCCGCGATCTTCTCCGTCACCTCGAAGGGCGTGTTGGTGTCCCACAGGGGCTGGCCGAGCTTGCGCGGCGCCGGCAGAGCGCGGATGCCCGTGATGCGATCGTAGAAGCCGATGATGAACCGCACGCGCATCATCTCGCCCGTGCTCACGACGTCGATGCCGGCGCGCTCCTGGTCGAGGAGCGCGACCTGGGTGGCGTCCTCCATCAACTCGCGCACGTCGATGGCGCCCAGGCGCCCCGCTTCCATCGCCTCCCGCGCCAGCCACACCCAGCCGGGCAGGCCGTGGCTTCCCACGACGGAGGTCGGCAGCATCGGCAGGACGTCGCTCATGAAGTCGATCCTTTCTCGGCGATGTACGCCCGCCCCAGATACGCTTCCGCGACCCGCGGGTCTCTGAGGACGATGTCGGGTGATCCCTCCGCGATCTTCTCGCCGAAGTCGAGCACGGTCACCGTGTCGGCGAGATCGGCCACCAGCTCCATGTCGTGCTCGATCCACAGCATGGTGGTCCCGAGCTCGTGCTTGATGCGCAACATGAAGCGGGCGAGGTTTTCCTTCTCCTCGCGGTTCATGCCGGTGGAGGGCTCGTCGAGGAGCAGGAGCGTGGGCGCCACCGCGAGAGCGCGGCCGATGGCGACGAGCTTCTGGATGCCGAAGGGCAGGTTGGCGATGAGCTCCTTGCGGAAGCGCTCCACCTCCAGGAACTCGATGATCCGCTCCACATGCTCGCGCTCACGGATCTCTTCCCGCCGCGAGCGCCCCCAGAAGAGCGCGCCCGCCACCACCCCCGCTCGCATGTGGCGATGGCGGCCGAGCAGAATGTTGTCGAGCACGCTCATGTGGCGGAAGAGCTCCACGAACTGGAACGTGCGCGCGATCCCGCGCTCCGCGATGCGGTGCGGCGACAGGCCGTGGATCGGCCGTCCCTGGAACTCGATGCTCCCCGACGTCGGCGTGTAGAAGCCGCCCACGCAGTTGAGCAGCGACGTCTTGCCGGCGCCGTTCGGTCCCACGAGCGCGGTGAGCGCGCCCTCGGCGACGGAGAGACTCACGCCGCTGAGCGCGCGCAGCCCCTCGAACTCGAGCGTGACGTCGCGGACGTCGAGGTTCACGTCGTAGTGGCGCTACGGCACGATATCGAAGCGGCCGAGACGTGCCGGGCGGTACACGGAGAAGTCCCGGCGGTCGAGCGTGAAGACGCGTGCGACACGCTCGCGTTCACCGACGGCGACAAGACTGGCGTCGGCCAGGTCCATCGGCAGATCGCGGTACTTCTCCATCAGTTGGCGAATACGGCGTATATCGTCCGCACCCAATGGCAGCAGCGTCAGGGTGCCGTCGATGACATCGCCGAGAAGGGCTCGTTGGGCCGTCCACGAGTCGCCGAGCAGGTACATCGCCTCTGTCACCACGGGCCAGACGCTGAGCAGGGGCGCGGGAAGCGTCTTGGCGGCAGCCACACAGGCGGCGTGGTGACGATCGCTGCGATCCAGTAAAGCCACCAGCGGTCCGGCATCCACCAGCGTGCCTGTCACGTGCCGCTCCGCCCGGAGCGCCTCTTGGCGGCGCGCCGCCGACGACCGCCCGCTCCTCGCGGCAGGGCGGAACCCGCGCTCTCATGTCGAGCACGCAGCAAGGCCTTGAACTTCTGGCCCGTCGCATCGGATAGTTGAGCGCCTCCGCTGTCCCAGCAGCCGATGGAGTGCTCCATTGCGTCGTACACCGTTTGCACCGGCCTCTCGGGGCCCTCGCTTTCGCCCAGCCTCTGGATCGCGTCTCGGATGAGCTGTGACTTCGTTCGTCCGGTTCGCCGCGCCAGCCGCCCCATCAAGCGGAGGGTCGCCGCATCAAGCCGCACCGTCGTCGGCATCGCGTGGCCTCCTGAGAGCAGTGTATGACATCTAGTGTACTACAGACTAGAACCACCGCCGGCGTCGGCGGTACTGCTTGACGTCGGTATAGCGGCGGCGGCCGTCGCGGTGGCCGACGCCGAGGTAGAACTCGCGGATGTCGTCGTGGGCGAGGAGGGCGGCGGCGGGGCCGTCGTACACGATGCGGCCGTTCTCGATCACGTAGCCGTAGTCGGCCACGCCGAGGGCGGCGGCGGCGTTCTGCTCGACGAGCAGCACGGCCACGCCCAGCTCGTCGCGCAGGCGGGCGATGAGCCGCATGAGGCTGTCCACCAGCATGGGCGCCAGTCCCAGCGACAGCTCGTCCACGAGGAGCACGACGGGCTGGCAGAGGAGCGCGCTCGCGATGGCGAGCATCTGCCGCTCGCCGCCCGAGAGATAACCGGCCACCTGGCGGCGGCGCTCGGCGAGGACGGGGAAATAGGTGAAGACCTGCTCCAGCGTGACCACCGGTGCGCCCGCCGCCGGGCGCCGGGCGGGTACGAGCGCGCGCAGGTTGTCCTGCACCGTCAGCATCTCGAACACTTTTTCGCGCTCGGGGACGAGCACGCAACCCGCCCGCGCCACCTCGTGCGGGCGCAGTCCGCCGATGTCGCGCCCCATGAACGTGATGCGGCCGGCCGCGATGCGCGCGTTGTCGCCGCCGAGGAAGCCCGAGATCGCGCGCAGCGTGGTGGTCTTGCCGGCGCCGTTGGTGCCGAGGAGCGTGACGATGGAGCGCTCCGGCACGCGCAGGGACACGCCTTGCACGGCCGTCGCCACGTGGTGGTACACGACCTCCACGTTGTCGAGCTCGAGGAGCTCCATCACGTGCCCGCGCGCAGCGGGCGATGACGGAAGGGCCACAGGAAGAACCAGTTGCGCACGCGCCGCCACATGCCCACGAGCCCTTGAGGCTCGAAGATGAGGAAGGCGGCCATCAGGAGCCCGAAGGCGCCGAACTTCGCGGGGAACAGGTAATATCCGGCATCGCCGGGCAGCCGCAGCGACGCCACCGCCGCGTCGATGGCGTAGGGCAGCAGCGTCACGAAGGCGGCGCCGAGCACCGCGCCCAGCGCCGTGCCCAGCCCGCCGATGATGATCATCGCGATGTATTCCACGGCGAGGAAGAAGCTGAAGGCTTCCACGGACACGAAGCCGCGGTGATACGCGAAGAGCGCGCCCGCCACCGCCGTGACCACGCTCGACCACACGAAGGCGAGCAGCTTGTAGCGCGCCACGTGGATGCCCACCGACTCCGCGGCCACGTCACGGTCGCGAATGGCCATCCACGCGCGGCCCGCGCGCGAGCGCTGCAGGTTCACCGACACCACCAGCACGACGGCGGCCACGGTCACCAACGCGTAGTACCACGCGACGGTACCTTTCAGCACGAAGCCGAAGGCCGACGGCGCCGGAATGGTGAAGCCCGTGTTGGCTCCCAGCCGGTTCTGCATCTCGCCGGCGCCGTAGAGCACCACGTGGTGCATGGCGAGAGTGCCGAGCGCCAGGTACAAGCCCTTGAGCCGGAGCGACGGCATGCCGACGGCGACGCCGAGCACCGCCCCCGTGACGGCCGCCGCGGGTAGCACGAGGAGCGGCGTCTTGATGCCGCTCTCCACGAGTCCGGCCGCCGTGAAAGCGCCCGCGGCGATGAAGCCGGCGTGGCCGAGCGAGATCTGGCCGGCGAGCCCGGTGAGAAGATTCAGCGCGAGGGCGCCCACCGCCGCCAGCGCCGCCTGCGCGGCGAGATCGAGCACGAATCCGGAGGCCACACGCGGCAGCACGAGGAGGATCACGATGGCGGCGGCGACGGCCACGCGGCGCAGCCGTGTGTCCACGAGGGCGAGATCGGCGGCGTACGAGGTCTTGAAGTACCCGCCGCCCAGCGCCACCTACACCCGCTCCAGCTCTTCCCGCGTACCGAACAAACCCCAGGGACGGATGAGCAGCATCGCGAGCAGGCAAAGAAAGGGCGAGACGTCAGAGAGCAATGGATTCCCGTACCGCACAGACATGACCTCGACCGTCGCCACCAGGAGCGCGGCCGGAATGACGCCGGCAAGGCTGTCGAGACCTCCTACCAACGCGACGGCGAAGGCGCGCAGGCCGAGGATGTCGAGGGACGGCTCCAGCCGGACGTTGCTGGCGTAGATCATGCCGGCGAGGCCGCCCGCGAAAGCGGCGAGCGCCCACGACAGCGCGAAGACAGCGTGGAAGTTGATGCCGCGCTGCGAGGCGAGCAGCGGACGCTCGCCCGCCGCGCGCATCTGGATGCCGAGCGGCGACAGGCGCAGGAACAGGAAGAGCCCGGCGAACAGCAGCACGGCGGCGGCAATCATCACGAGATCGAAGGTGGACACCACCGCGCCCCCGGGAAGGCGGCGCGGCGGATTGGACAGCCCGAGTGCGCCCAGCGTGTGCCGGGTGCGATCGGTGAAGACGAACACGATGGCGGCGCGCAGCAGGATGCCGAGCGTCACCGTCACGAGCACGGCCGCGAAGATCGGATGGCCGGCCATGGGCCGCATGAGCAGCAGGTAGATCAGCACGCCCGCGAGCGCGCTCAGCGCCGCCGCGAGCGGCACCGACAGCGCCGGCACGCCGGGGACGGCGGAGGCCACCGCGAAGAGGAAGTAGCCGCCGAGCGTGAGCAGATCGCCTTGCGCGAGGTTCAGCACGCGGGACGCCCGGTACACGAGGACGTAGCCCGCGCCCAGCAGCGCGTACAGGCTGGCGACGACGACGACGGTGGCCAGAGCCTGGAGCATCGCCTATTTGATGTCGAGCTTCGTCCAGCCGCCGACGGAGGCGATGCCGTTCTTCGCGGGATCCCACCGGTAGACCTTGTAGTACGTCGCCTTGCGATAGTGATTGTCGGGCGTGAACTCGATGGGCCCGCCGCGCAGCCCCTTCGTGTCCACGTTGATCGAGGCCAGCGACGTCGCCAGCTTCTCGCGCGTGCACGGCCAGCCGCACTTGAGCAGCCCCGCCTCCAGCACCATCGCCGACACCCAGCCCTCGGCCATGTAGTGCGCGGGGTGATTCGTCTGGCCCTTCACGAGGCCGGCGATCTCCTTGTGAATGGGCAGGTTCTCCATGAAGAGCGCGTTGCCGCCCATCGCGTGCAGGTTCGGCAGCTTCAGCCGTCCCAGCTCGTCCTCCGTCTGCTGGTGGCCGTACAGGATGTAGTTGCCCGTCCAGCCGATGCGGTGCAGCGCCTCGAAGACACCGATCTCCACGCCCCACGGCGCCCACGAGAAGACCCAGGTCACGTTCTCGTCCTTGAGCTTCTGGGCGAAGGGCGTGAAGTCTGACGCCGTCCCCGGCACCACGACCACCGGCACCGTCTCGAAGCCCATCTCCTTGGCGAGCTGCTCGGCGAACTCGAGCTCAATGCGCGAGAGCGGGATGTCCTGCGCGGCGAAGCCGA
>JBKKCN010000314.1:0-4562 GCA_046712525.1 Candidatus Rokuibacteriota bacterium | reverse complement strand
ATGGCCGAGCAGCTCCTGCACCGTTCGGATGTCATGACCGTCCTCCAGGAGATGGGTTGCGAAGGAGTGGCGGAGCGTATGCGGGCCGGCCCGTTTCTCGATCCCCGCGCCTCTCACGGCATCCTTGACGGCGCGCTGCACGACGGATTCGTGCAGGTGATGGCGCCGTCGCTCGCCGGTCTCCCGGTCCACGTACGTCCGTGTTGCTGGGAACACCCACTGCCAGGCCCACTCGCGGGAGGCGTTGGGATACTTCCGTGCGATCGCGGTCGGAAGCTCGACCCAGCCGGCGCCTGTGGCGAGGTCACGCGAGTGCTGCTCGCGCGCGCGGACGATGTGCCCGGCAAGATCGTCCCGGACGGCAGCCGGGAGCATCGTCACGCGGTCTTCGTCGCCTTTCCCCGCACGGACCACGATCTGGCTCGCCTGGAAGTCCACGTCCTGGACGCGGAGCCGGCAGCACTCCAACAATCGCAGCCCGGCGCCGTAGAGCAGATAGGCCATTAACCGCGTGGGGCCGGTCAGTCGCTGAAGGATCGCGCGCACCTCGTCCCGGGTCAGGACAACCGGCAGTCGTTCGGGTCGCCGCGCCCGCACCAGGTCGTCCATCCAAGGAACGTCGATGTCCAGCACCGCCCGGTACAGGAACAGCAGCGCGCTCAGCGCCTGGTTCTGGGTGGAAGCGGCCACCTTGCGATCGACCGCGAGCGACGTCAGGAAGCGAGAGATCTCAGGTGCTCCCATCTCCGCAGGGTGGCGTTTGCCGTGGAAGAAGATGTACCGGCGGATCCACGCGACGTATGCCTCTTCCGTGCGGCGACTGTAGTGACGCGTGCGGACGGCGGCGCGGACGCGGTCGAGAAGGCGAGGCGTGGGCGCGCCGTTGGGATCGGGCTCGCGGACGCACGCGACGCGGTGCGCGGATGAGATCGGACACTCGTATCGCGTGAGCGTCAGTGGCGCCGCCATCTCGCCTCCCGCGCGCTGCTAGCGGAAACTATAGGACCGCGCGTGACGAACGGCAACCGTCGCCGGTGATCCGCCAGGTCATGCTCACGGTCGGGTTTTGCTCGCGCGTTCGATCGAGGCCCTTGACCCTGACGTCCTCCGGGCCCATTCTCTGACCGACCGCGCGCTCAGGAGGGAACGTCATGGATGCCGTCCCAACCGTGTCCCGGCTGCTCCTGACCCTGTCGCTCGTCCTCGTCACGCTCGGCGTCGAGCCCGCACCGCCGGCCTCCGCGCAGTCGGGTCCTGCCGGCCAGGCGACGATGGCGTGGCACGTCACCATCGCGCCGAGCTGGTTCGACCCCTCCACCGCCCCGCCGCAAATCACGCCGTTCGGGATGCTCTACGCCATCCACGATGCGCTCGTTCGCCCGTATCCCGGCTACAAGATGGGCAACAGCTTGGCGGAGTCGTGGAGCGAGAGCCCGGATGGGCGCGTGTACGAGTTCAAGCTCCGCCGCAACCTCAAGTTCCACAACGGCGACCCCCTCACGTCCGAGGACGTGAAGTTCAGCTACGAGCGGTACAAGGGGGCGGGTGCCAAGGAGCTCCAGGCGCGCATCCAGCAGGTCGAGACCGTCGACCCGCTCACCGTTCGCTTCCACCTGAAGGAGCCGTGGCCGGACTTCATGACCTTCTACGGGACGACGGCGACGGCGGCCGGCATCGTCGTGCCCAAGAAGTACGTGACCCAGGTCGGCGACGACGGGTTCCGCAAGCACCCGGTCGGGGCCGGGCCCTACCGCTTCGTCAGCCACCAGCCGGGCATCGAGGTCGTGCTCGAGGCGTACACCGGGTACTGGCGCCGGGTGCCGAACGTCAAGACGCTCGTCATGAAGAGCGTGCCGGACGCGACGACGCGCGCGGTGATGCTGAAGAGCGGTGACTCCGACATCTCCTACGTGCTCGACGGCCCCGAGGCCGAGGACATCAGGCGCAACCCGCGCATGCAGGTCGTGCCCTCGAAGCACGCGTCGATCTTCTGGATCGAGTTCGCCGAGCAGTGGGATCCGAAGTCGCCGTGGCACGATCGCCGCCTGCGGCTGGCCGTGAACCACGCGCTGGACCGCAAGCGGATCAACGAGGCCGCGTGCCTGGGCTTCTGCCCGCCCGCGGGCGTGATCGTCCCCCGCGTCATGGACTTCGCGCTGCAGGTGGAGCCGCCGTCCTACGATCCCGAGCGGGCGAAGCGGCTCCTCGCCGAGGCGGGGTATCCCAACGGGCTGGACGCCGGAGAGTTCGCGAGCATTCCCGGCTTCCCCACGGTGGCCGAGTCCGTCGTCAACTACCTGAACGCGGCCGGCATCCGGGTGCGGCTGCGCCCGATGGAGCGCGCCACGTTCTATGCCGCCTGGCGCGACAAGAAGCTGCGCGGGCTCTTCCTCACCGCGGTGGGGAACTCCGGCAACGCGGCGAGCCGGGTCCAGGAATTCATCCTGTCGACGGGCAGCTACGCGTACGGCGGCTACCCGGACATCGACGACCTCTTCCAGCAGCAGGCGCGCGAGCGGGATCCGAAGAAGCGCGAGGTGCACCTGCACCGCATCCAGCAGCTCACCATCGACCGCGTGATGTTCGCGCCGGTCATGGACCTGCGGGCGCTGATGGGCGTCGGTCCCAGGGTCGTCGAGCACACGATCACGTCCGTCGCCATGAGCCCCTTCCCGTCCTATGAGGACATGAAGATCAAGGAGTAGCGGCCCTGCGATTCGGGATCTTCGACCACATCGAGCCGGTCCCGGGGCTGCGGCTCGATCGGATCTACCGCGAGCGCCTGCTCCAGATCGAGCGCCTCGACGCCGCGGGCTTCCACGCCTATCACCTGGCCGAGCACCACACGCCCGCGGTCCACAGCCTGGCCCCGTCGCAGAACGTCTTCCTGGCCGCCGTGGCGCAGCGCACCCGGCGCCTGCGCTTCGGCCCGTGCGTCTACGTGCTGCCCTTGCACCATCCGCTTCGTCTGATCGAAGAGATCAGCATGCTCGACAACCTGAGCGATGGGCGCCTGGAGGTCGGGGTGGGGCGCGGCGGCGTCATGGAGGCGTACTTCTGGGGCCAGGAGGCCGACCCCGAGACCAACTTCGCGCGCTACCAGGAGACCCTCGCCATCGTCCGTGAAGGGCTGAGCCACGACCACCTCACGTATGCCGGCCGCTTCCACAGCTTCGAGCAGCTGCCGATGTACTTGCGGCCCCTGCAGCGGCCGTACCCGCCGCTCTGGTACATGCGCAATCCCGTGACCGCCGCCATGGAGGGCATGCACACCATCCTGGTCGGCTCCCTCGACAGCCTGCCCGCCTCCGTCGCGCAGTACCGCGCCGCCTGGGCCGAGCACCAGGGCACCGGTGCGCTCAACGCGCAGGGAGGCGAGCCGATGATCGGCCTCGTGGTCCACCTGGTGGTCGCGGAGACGGACGAGGAGGCGATCGCCGCCGCCACGCCGGCCTGGGAGAAGTATCGCTGGAACCTCGCCGCCCCGCGGCGTCTGGAGGCGGAGAAGCGCGGGCTCACCCAGTTCATGTCCACCAAGGACGGCTCGTTCGGCTTCGTCGGCGACCGCCCCGCGGGGCTGCCCGCCCGTGAGATGCGGCGGGACATCGAGGCCGAGCTCGAGCGCTTCGACAAGCACGCGCACCAGCCCCATCCCAACCGCCTGGGGGGCGTCGCGCTGGCCGGCTCCCCGGCCGCGGTGCACGAGTACATGCGTGAGTACGTGGCGAGCGGGGCGAACTACTTCGTGTGCTCCTTCCAGTGGGGCGATCTCAGCCACGAGCAGGCGATGCGGTCCATCGAGCTCTTCGCCACGGAGGTCATGCCCCGCTACGTCACGGCATCGCCCAGCCGCGTGGCTCCCGCCGGCCTCGTCTGAGCTGGTTCTTTCTCTCGCTGGGCGCCGCGCTCACGCAGGGCGCCCAGTTCGCCGTGGTGAAGGGACGCGCGCAGGCCATCCCGCCCCTCGTCCTCGTCGCCTGGACCCAGACGGTGGCGGCGCTGGCGTGGCTGGCGTTCTTCGCCGTGTCCGGTCACCCGTTCACGTGGTCACGCGCGGCGTGGCCGGCGATCGTCGCGTCCTCGGTGCTCGTGATCGGGATGGGCTCGCTGATCGCGCGCGCAAGCGCGCACGGCGACATCTCGATCGTCGGCCCCGTCTTCGCGCTCAGCCCCGTGTTCACGGTGCTGCCCGACGCTGCGCTGTCGGGCACGCTGCCGAGTCCGCTCGGCTGGTTCGGGCTGGCCCTCGCCGTGATGGGGACGGCCAGCCTCGCGGGCGGCGCCGCGGGCACGCTGCGCGCGGTCTTCGCACGGCGTGACGCGCTGGATGCGCTCGGCGCCGCGGTGCTGCTGGGGTTCCTGGCCGCCGTGGACCGCTGGGGCGCGCTGGCGCTCGGCCCGCCGACGTACCTCGTCTGCTCGCACGGCCTCACCGCGACGCTCACGACGGCCCTCGCGCTGGCCATCACGCCGCGCGGCCTGCGCGCGAGCACCTCGCCCGCGAACCTCGCCACCGTGGTGACGCACGGCCTGCTCGGCGTCACCGGCACCGGCATGCAGAC
>JBKKCN010000313.1:0-8598 GCA_046712525.1 Candidatus Rokuibacteriota bacterium | reverse complement strand
AGGTCGATCTGCTTGACCTCCACCGTGGCCACCTTGATGCCCCACGGCTCCGTGTGCTCGTCGATGATGCGCTGCAGCTGCTGGTTGATCTTGTCGCGCGCGGAGAGGAGGTCGTCCAGCTCGACCTGGCCGAGCACGCTACGCAATGTCGTCTGGGCGATCTGGGAGGTGGCGTAGAGGTAGTCCTGCACGGCCACGATGGCGCGCTCGGGGTCGATGACGCGGAAGTAGATCACCGCGCTCACCTTGAGGGAGACGTTGTCGCGCGTGATGACGTCCTGCGGCGGCACGTCGAGGGCGACCGTCTGCATGCTGACCTTCACCATCTTGTCGATGAAGGGCACCATCAGCACGAGCCCGGGGCCGTTGCCGTTGCCACCCGGGTTGAAGATCGCCCGCGCACTACGGCCGAGCCGGAAGATGACACCCCGCTCGTACTCGCGCAGGATGCGCGCGAAGGAGCCGATGAAGAAGAACACGGCGATGACGACGACGATGAGCAGCAGCGTGTCGATCGAGATCATGGTGTTCCTCCCCCGGAGCCGTTCTTGACCACCTTCAGTGTGAGCCCCTTCACGTCCACGACGCGCACGGGTGCCCCATCCTCCACCGGTTCATCCGCCACCGCGTTCCAGAGCTCGCCCTGCACGGCCACCTGGCCCGCGGGGGCCAGCCCGCCGCGCGCGACGCCCACCTGACCGATGAGGCCAGAGACGCCGAGGAGCGGGCGGCGCGCAAAGGCGCGTACGCCGAGCGCGACGGCGAACAGGAAGAGACCGCCCGTGAGCGCGACGGTGGGGATGATCACCGCCCACGATACGCGGAAGCCGGCCTCGGGGGCGTCGAAAAGCATGAGGGAGCCGAGCGCCATCGACACCATGCCACCGATGGCGAGCACGCCGTGGCTGACGACCTTGATCTCCGCGATGAAGAGGACGATGGCGAACAGGATGAGGAGCAGGCCCGCGAAGTTGATGGGCAGGCTCTGGAAGGCGAAGAAGGCCAGGATGAGCGAGATGCCGCCGATCACGCCGGGCAGGATCGCGCCGGGGTTGGACAGCTCGAAGAAGAGCCCCAGCATCCCCAGCATCATGAGGATGTACGCGACATTGGGATCCGTGATGACGTTGAGGAAACGGTCGCGGAAGCCGATCTCGATCGCCTTCACCACCGCCCCCTTGGTGGCAAGGGTAACCGGCCCCTTCACCGTCTTCACGGTACGGCCGTCGATCTTCGCGAGGAGATCGGGGATGGAGTCGGCCACGACGTCGATCACCTTGAGACGCTCCGCCTCGCGCTCGGTGATGGACACCGACTGCCGCACCGCCTTCTCTGCCCAGTCGGCATTGCGTCCGCGCTCGATGGCGATGCTGCGCACGAAGGCGGCGGCATCGTTCTCGATCTTGCGCATGCTCTCCTTGTCGACCCCGCCCCCGAGCGCCACCGGGTGCGCGGCGCCGATGTTGGTGGCGGGCGCCATCGCGGCCACGTGCGCCGCCATCGTGATGAACACGCCCGCCGAAGCTGCGCGCGCTCCCGTGGGCCCGACATAGACGATCACGGGGAGCTCGGCGTTCAGCAGCCGCTGGCAGATCACCCGCATGGAGCGCTCGAGGCCGCCCGGCGTGTCGAGCTGGATGACGAGCGCCTGCGCGCCCTCCGCCTGCGCCTTGGCGAGCGCCGTCTCCACCAGCCGCACCGTCACGGGACTGATGACGCCGTCCACGGTGATCGTCGACACCGGGCCCGCGGCGGCGAGCGCCGTCGCCGGAAGGGCGAAGGCCAGAACGGCGGCCGCGAGCAGGCGCGTCATCGACCGAGGGCGAACACGCTCACCAGCTCGAACATGAGGTTAGCGGCCATGAGCGAGGTGATCTGGCCCGGCCCGTCGTAGGGCGGCGCCACCTCCACCACGTCGGCGCCCACGAGGGTGTGCCCCGCCAGCGAACGCACGAGGGCGAGCGCTTCATAGGACGTCAGTCCCCCCACCTCCGGCGTGCCGGTGGCGGGCGCATAGGCGGGATCGAGGGCGTCGATGTCGAACGAGCAGTAGACGGGACCGCCGCGCAGCCGCGCGAGGCGCTCGGCTGCCCATGCCACTCCCTGCTCCTTGATGGGCTCGATGCGGAGCACCTCCATGCCGTGCTGATCCTGGAAGGCGAAGTCTTCGGGGCCATAGAGCGGCCCACGGATGCCGACCTGGATCATCCGGCGCGGATCCACCGCGCCTTCCTCCACCGCGCGGCGGAAGGGCGTGCCGTGGAAGAACTTGCTGCCGAAGTACTCGTCCCAGGTGTCGGGATGGGCGTCGAAGTGCACGACGCCCAGCGGCCCGTGCCGGCGCGCGAGCGAACGCAGGATGGGCAGGGTGATCGAATGATCGCCGCCCACGCACAGCGGCCGCGCGCCCGCCGCCACCACCGCGTCCACGCGCGCCTCGATCTTCTCGTACGTGCGCTCGATGTTGATCGGCACCACGTCGACGTCGCCGATATCGGCCACCTGCAGCCGCTCGAAGGGATGCACCTTCAGCACCGGGTTCCACGTGCGGATGAGCGACGACTGCTCGCGCACCGCGCGGGGCCCGAAACGTGCGCCGGTACGATAGGACGTGCCGCCGTCGTACGGCACGCCGAGCAGCGCCACGTCCAGGCCCGTGACGTCGGTCGTGTGCGGCAGCAGCATGAAGGTGGCGATCTGGCCGAAGCGGGGCGAGACGAAGGGATCGCGCGGCGTGGGCGTGGCCATCGTCAGAGCGCCGCCTCCACCGAGGCCACCGCGTGCGTGAGCAGCGAGACGTCTTCCGGCGAGCTGAACACCGAAAAGCTCGCGCGCGAGGTGCCGACGACGCCACACCAGCGCATCAACGGCTGCGCGCAATGATGCCCCGCGCGCACCGCGATACCCTGCGCATCGAGCAGGGCGGCCACGTCGTGGGGATGCAGGCCCTTGACCGAGAACGCCACCACCGCCCCGCGCTCGCGCGTGCGCGGCCCGTAGAGCGTGACGCCGGGCACCGCAGCCAGCTGGTCGAGCGCCTGGCGGGTGAGCGCGCGCTCATGCTCCATCACGCGATCCATGCCCAGCTTGTCGAGGTACTCGATGGCGGCCGTGAGCCCGACCGCCTCGGCGATGGGCGGCGTGCCCGGCTCGAAGCGCCATGGCAGATCGTTCCAGGTCGCCCGATCGGTCCACACCTCCTTGATCATCTCCCCGCCGCCGCGAGTCGGCTCCAGCGCGTCCAGGGCGGGTCGTCGGCCGTACAGGACCCCGATCCCGGTCGGCCCCAGCATCTTGTGAGCCGAGAAGACGTAAAAGTCACATCCCAATACGGACATATCAAGCGGCATATGCGGCGCCGCTTGAGCCCCATCCACCACGGTGATGGCGCCCACCGAGCGCGCCTTGTCGGCGAGGAGCGCCACCGGGTTCACGGTCCCGAGCACATTGGAGACGTGGGCGAAGGCCACGACGCGCGTGCGCGGCGTGAGGAGCCGGTCGAAAGCCTCGAGGTCGAGGATCCCGTCGCCCACGAGCGGCACCGAGCGGATCACCACGCCGCGCCCGCGCGCGGCCATCTGCCACGGCACCACGTTGGAGTGGTGCTCCATGTCCGTGATGAGGATTTCGTCCCCTGCCCGCAATGTGCGCCCGATGCCTTCGGCGAGCAGGTTGATCCCGTCCGTGGTTCCGCGCGTGAAGACGATCTCCTCGCGGGCGGAGGCGCCGATGAACCGGTGCACGGCGTCCCGCGCCGCCTCGTACAGCTCGGTGGCGTCCTCTCCCAGCGTGTGGATGGAGCGGTGGACGTTGGCGTGCGTCGTCTCGTAGTACTTCGTCATGGCCTCGATGACGGCGCGCGGCTTCTGGCTCGAGGCGGCCGAGTCGAGGTAGACGAGCGGGTGGCCGTTCACAGTCCGCGACAGGATCGGAAAATCGCCGCGGGTCTGCTCGTCCAGTCTCATGACGCGAGAGCCTTGCCCAGGACCGACAGCGGCAACGTCACGCAGCGCATGCGCGTAGGGCGGACGTCCGACTGCAGCGCCGCCAGCACGTCGCCCGCGCCCATCGCGCTCACCTCGCCCACTGTCCGGCCCTGCGCCAGCTCCGCCGCCACGTCCGCGGACGCCGTGCAGATCGCGCACGAGTCGCCCACGAAGCGGACGGCGCGGATGATGGCGCCGTCCAGCGCGACCATCATGCGCACCCGATCGCCGCAGAGTGGATTGACGTCCTCCGCGCTCTCGGTGGCGCCTGCCAGCTCCCCGCGAAAGCGCGGACGGCGCCAGCGCTCCCGGATGGCGTCACTGTAGACGACGGCGGCGGGCGCGCTCATTCCAGCTCGCCTCGCGCGACATTGGCGCGGTAGGGCGGAAAGCGGTAGGCCATCTCGCGGGAGAGCAGACCGCCGTGGCCGAGCGCCGCCAGCTCGCGGTTTCCAATCACCTCGCCGGCCAGGATGCGCGGCAGCGCGAGGTCGAACGTGGTGGCCTGCGAGAACATGCCGCACGTGGGCATCCCGAGCACGGCATTGCCCTCCCAGCGCGCCAGCCACAGCAGGCTGCCCGGATGCGCGGGTGCACCATGCCGTTCCATGCGCGCGCCGAGAAGCGTGAGACCGCCGAAGACCGGATCGAGCGGATCGAGCGCGCTCGCCCCCGCCACCACGAGGAGATCAGCGCCTTCGCCGCGAAGCGCCACCAGCTCGTCGGCGACGGCGCGCGCCGTGACGCCCGCGTAGCGCACGGGCAGGAGGCGGCTGCCGAACCAGTCCACCTTCTGCGTGAGCGCCGCCTCGAAGCGGGCGCGCTGCCGGGCGTCCAGGCTCTCGCGCGCCACCACGCCCACCACGTGCGGCGCGAAGGCGGCCACCGTCACCACTCCCCCCGCCGCGCGTGCCACCTGCTCCACCGAGTGGACGGTCTGCTCGGCGATCGCGAGCGGCGTAACCTTGGCCTTGCCCACCGTCTCTCCGGGCTCGACGGGCTGGCCGCCGAAGAGCGTGAAGACCGACATGCCCTCGTGCGCATTGACGTCGGTGAGCGCCTCCGCCCGCACGTGCAGCAGCCCGCGCCGCGCGGACACCAGCGTCCACTGGCCGCCCTGGTAGCCCTTCACCTCGACGCCGTCGCCGATCACCGCCGCCGCCAGCCGCCGCCCCGCGTCCTCTTCATGGATGTCACCGGGATCGAGCGCGATGAGGTGCACTTCATCCCACGGCAGGCCGAGCAGCGTCTTGGACGCTGTCTCGTCGAGGCGGGCGCCCTTGGGCAGCCCGACCTTGCCCGCCGCATCGCGCACGTCGTGGCAGAGCACGCGCCCCACCAGTGTGTCCACGCTCGCCGTGTCGCGGCGCTGCGCGATCGCCTTCACGCCGTCGGCTCCGGCTTGCGCTTGACGAGGCTCAGCGGCTGGCCCGTGCCGCCGCCGCGCACGCACTGGATCTCGGCGAGCACGGCGAGCGCGATCTCGGGCGCGCTGCGGGCGCCGAGGTCGAGGCCGATGGGCACGCGCACGCGCGCGAGCGACTCCGCCCTCACACCTTCCTCCGCGAGCAGCTTGAGAATGGCGGCGCCACGCCGTGCAGAGCCGAGCATCCCGATGTAGCCGATCTCCGTGGCAAGCGCGTGGCGAAGCACGGGCAGGTCGTACTTGTAGTCGTGCGCCACCAGCACCAGCGAGGAGGCGGCAGTGAACGGGTACGCGGTGATCAGCTCCGACGGGATGCCGATGCGGAGCTCGTCCACGTCGGGAAAGCGCTCGCGCGTGGCGAAGCGCGGGCGGCCGTCGATCACCGCCGTACGGTACCCGAGCGTGCGCGCAAGCTGCGTGAGCGGCATCGCCACGTGGCCGGCGCCCACCACGAGGAGGAGCGCGGGCGGAGCCATCACCTCGATGAAGGCGCGCGTGCCGTCGAGGGCCAGCGTGTGCGAGCCTCCGCGCGCCAGTGCCTGCCGGGCGGCAGCGGCGAAGCGCTCGTCGACGGCCGCGTTGCCGAGGGAGCCTTCCACCGCGCCGCTGTCGAGGACGAGCAGCTTGCCGCCGGGCCCGTCGAGGCGCGTCACCATGGCGGCGTGGCCGCCGCGCCGCGCGTGCGCCTGGGCGTGATCATAGAGCCGGGCGTCGTCACCGGTGCCGTCGAGCACGAGCGGCTCCACGAAGACCTCGATGGCGCCGCCACACGTGAGTCCGATCTCCCACGCCTCCTCGTCGCCGAGGTTCATCTCCAGCAGGCGCGGGCGCATGCTCGACAGCACGCCCTCCGCCTCCTCGATGACCTGCGCGTCCACGCACCCGCCGATGGTCACGGAGCCCAGAATGGCGCCCCCCTCGCCGATCACCATCTTCGCGCCCTCTTTGCGGGGCGTCGTGCCGGACGTATTCACCAGGGTGGCGACAACCACCTTCTTCGCCGACCGCCGCAATTCATCAATGTGATCGAACAGTTCGGCCACGGCCACAATCATACGCTCCGCCACTCACGAAAGCGAAGTACGCGCTAGAGCGCGAGCTTGCCGGCGAGATCGCGGAGCGCGGCGAGGTTGTGGGCGGCGGCGAAGTGGTCCACGAGCGGCAGCGCGGCGGCCATGCCGCGTGTGAGGGGCTCGTACGACGGATTGCCGAGGAGAGGGTTGAGCCAGATGACGCGGGCAGCGCGGCGCTTGATGCGGAGAAGCTCGGTGGCGAGCTGATCGGAGTCGCCGGTGTCCCAGCCGTCGGAGAGGATGACGACGATCGTGCGGCGATCGACGAGGGAGGGCCAGCCGCGGTTGAACTCCGCCAGCGATTCGCCGATGCGCGTGCCGCCCGACCAGTCGCGCACCTCTTCCAGCCGCTTGAGCACTTCGCGGTACGAGCGGCCGCGCAGGTGGTCGGTGACACGCGTGAGGCGGACGGAGAACGTGAACGTCTCCACGCGCTCGAAGACGCGCTGCAGGGCGTACAGGAACTGCAACAGGAAGCGGCTGTAGAGATCCATGGAGCCGGAGACGTCGCACAGGAGCACCAGCCGCACCTTGCGCTGTTTGCGTCGGCGGAAGCGCAGGTCGATGATCTCGCCGCGCGTGAGGTTGGCCCGCAGCGTGCGGCGCAGGTCGAGGCGCCCTCGTCGCGGCGAAGGCCGCCGCCGGCGGCTGATGCGGCGCGCGAGTTTTCGCGCGATGAGCACCGTGAGCCGGTACACCTCGTCGAGCTGCTCGGCGCTGAAGGTCGAAAAGTCGCGCGCGGCGAGGGCCTCCTGCTCGGAGGCGGCGGGCACGTTCAGCGGCTCGTCACCGTCCTCCTCCTCGTCCATCTCGCCCCACGCATCCAGCGACAGCGTCTCATGCTTCGGCGTCCCCGCCTCGGGGCCGCCGGCCTCCTCGCCGGGCAGCGTGGGTGTGAGGGCGTCCAGCACGCGGTCGTTGTCCGAAGCGACGCGCCAGAAGGCGGCAAAGCAGCGGTCGAAGGCGGGAATCTCCTCCGGGCGCGAGACGAAGACCGTGCGCAGCCCGAGGTAGACCTCGTCCCGGTCACTGAGGTCGAGGTGCTCGAGCGCCCGCGTGCCATCGGTGACGTGCACGAGGGTGACGGGCAGCCCCTGGTGGCGCAGGAGAGCCGCAAAGCGTATCAAGGCCGCCGCGAGGTTACGCGGGGCCGTCGCCGGGAGGTCGCGAGGGGTCACACTAGCTGGGGACTTGCAGGAAGGGCGCGAGCCCCGACTTCCCCACTTCGGCGCGGAAGCGCTTGATGTCGTCGGCGTCCTTGAGGATGCAGCCGAGCGTTTCCGTCACGATCTCCTCGTCGAGGTGCTCGGCATGCAGGCTCGCGAGCGCCTGCGCCCAGTCGAGGCTCTCCGCCACCCCGGGCACCTTCGACAACCGCACGCGCCGCAGCGACTCCATGAAGCGGGCGATCTCCGCCGCCAGTCGCTTGTTGATGCCCGGCACCTTGCGCTCCACGATGCGCAACTCCTTGTCGAAGGGCGGGTAATCGATCCAGAGGTACAGGCACCGGCGTCGCAGCGCGTCCGACAGCTCACGCGTGCGATTGGAGGTGAGGATCACGTGGGGCGGATGCGTGGCCTTGATGGTCCCGATCTCGGGAATGGTCACCTGCCATTCCGAGAAGATCTCGAGCATGAAGGCCTCGAACTCCTGATCCGCGCGATCGATCTCGTCGATGAGCAGCACAGGCGCCTGCTGCTGGCTGATGGCCTGGAGAAGGGGGCGGCGCAGCAGGAAGTCCTCGGAGAAGATCTCGTGCTCCCGGTCGGTGACCGCCTTCGTGGAGCTCTCGCTGAGCTTGATGTGCAGGAGCTGCTTCTGGTAGTTCCATTCATAGAGCGCGGTGGAGGCGTCGAGGCCTTCGTAGCACTGCAGGCGGATGAGGTTGGTGCCGAGCACCCGCGACATCACCTTGGCCACTTCGGTCTTGCCCACGCCCGCGTGGCCTTCGATGAGCAGCGGCTTCTTGAGCTGAAGGGCCAGGTGCACGGAGGTGGCGACGGGGGCATCCGTCACGTACTCCGCGGACTCCATCATCGACTGGATCTTCCGGATTTCCTCGCGCATGGACGCTTATCTTACATGAAGGCGCGCGAAGTCCTCCGGCGTGTCC
>JBKKCN010000312.1:0-5065 GCA_046712525.1 Candidatus Rokuibacteriota bacterium | reverse complement strand
GGCGAGGCCCGCCTGATGATAGGCGGGCCTCGCCACGTCCGGCCGAGGTTCAGCGAGAAACGGCCGCGAGGACACCTTCCGCGCGCGGACTGAAGTTCGATCTCGTCGTCAGTGCCCTCGACGACGTCTCCGGGTGATCAGCCAGGTCACCGCAGCCAATCCTGTGCCAAGCAGATAAAGACTTGCCGGCTCAGGAACAGACGCCGGCTTCGTCGCATCACCGCGGACGGTCAGTGTCAGGTTGCTGAAGGTAACGTCCGTGAACTCGCTACCCGTCCACAGAAAGATTTGCGCGTGCAGGCCGTCCCCAAGACCGAACGAGAGACTGGGAAGCTGCTTGACCCCGCCGAGCACGAGCGATGGGCTTGTCGCAACTGTGCTCGGTGCAGTGAACGTGACGGCGAAGTTCAAGTTGACGTTGGCGTCGCGCTGGCTGTCCAAGGGCGCGCTGCGAAACGGAACGACGCGAAGCACCGAATCCGCACTGCCCGTGATGCCGGTCTGCGGGTCCGTCGATGAATTCGTGAACTGCCCAGCCGGCAGACCGATCGTCGACCCGCCCAGGTGGACCTCGACGTCGAAAATTGCGAAGTTCGAGTTGCTGATTCCTGTCCCGGCGAGAACGATTCCGGTCAGCGCGAATTGCATACCGGCCAGGGAAGAATCAATCGCCTCGGGCGTGATGGCGAAATCAAAGCCAGCGGACGTGTCATCGATGTGGAAGGGGCCCGCCGCTGTGAAGGTCGCCGTCACCGCGGTCGCTCCCGCTACCGAAGGGCAGAACGCCGCGGCAGCAAGCAGGACAATCAGCAAGCTCTTCATCTCGGCCCCCTACCAAAAACAGAAATTGGAATCCGGAAGGGTGTGCACGGAAGGTGCCACGCCGAAATACTCGACGCCGACGGAGTTTAGGGACCACGGAGAACGTGGATGACGAGTTTGTGTAAGCGTGTCCGACACCCCGACCACCAGCCAGATCTCAGAGCCGAAGCGCCGCGAGCACACCCTCCGCGCGCAGCGGAATCTGCGTGAGGTCGGCCTTGCCGCCGAGCGCGTCCGCGACGGCGTTGGCAATCGCTGCTGGTCCCGGGACGGCTGAGCCTTCGCCCGTCCCCTTCACGCCCAGGGGGTTCAGCGGGGACGGCGAATCGACGCTCGCCACATCGATGGGTGGCACGACATCCGCGCGCGCGACGGAATAGTCCATCAGCGTGCCGGTCAGCAGCTGCCCCGTGTCGTCGTAGATGATCTCCTCGGTGAGCGCCATGCCGATCCCCTGCACGGCGCCGCCCTGCGTCTGGCCCTCGACGATGAGCGGATTGATCTCGTGTCCGGCGTCGTGCGCGGCCAGATACGACAGCACGGTGACCACGCCGGTGTCCTTGTCGACCTCCACCGTTGCCACGTGCACACCGGCCGCCCACGTCACGCTGTCGGGGCTGTAGTAGCGCGTGGCGCTCAGGCCGGGCTCGCCGAGATCGCGCACCACGTCGGGGCGGTGCGAGAACGTGTGGAGCGCGGCGAGGTCGACGACGGCCGCGGGCGCGCCGCGCACGTGGGCGCGTCCGTCGGCGATCACCACGTCCCCGGCATCGCATTCCAGCGCGCGGGCGGCCACGCGCCGCACGCGCTCGCTCACGGCCTCCGCCGCCATCGCCACCGCGTTGCCGACCACGACGGTCACGCGACTGGCGTACGTACCGGTGCTCGTGGCCAGGCGCGCGGTGTCGCCACCGGACACGGTCACCGACGCCAGCGGCACGCGGAGGCGCTCCGCGCACACCTGCGCCAGCGTCGTCTCGTGCCCTTGCCCCTGCGAGGGCACCCCGACGGTGACGTGCACGCTGCCGGCGGCGTTGACGGCGACGTGCGCGCCCTCGTGCGGACCGATGCCGGTCGCCTCCGTGTACGCGCCCACGCCGATCCCGAGCAGACGTCCCTGCTCGCGCGCGGCCTGCTGCCGCTTGCGGAAGGCGTCGTAGCCGGCGCGCGTGAGCGCCGTCTCCAGCAGCTTCGGGTAATCGCCGGAGTCGTGGACCATCGGCATGCCGTCCCGGTAGGGCAGATCCCTTCGATACGGCATGGCATCGCCACTGATGAGGTTGCGCCGGCGCAGCTCGACGGGGTCGAGCTTCAGCTCGTGCGCCGCGATGTCCATCAGCCGCTCGGCAACGAACACCGCCTGCGTGCGCCCGGCGCCGCGGTAAGGCGCGCTCGGCACCTTGTGCGTGACCACGATGCGGCCGCGGCAGCGGTAGGCGGGCAGGCGGTAGAGGCCGACGAGGTGCGTGGCCGTCACGTTGGCGACGACGGCGCCGCGGAGCAGGTAGGCCCCGGCGTCGATGAGGAAATCGTCGGCGAGCGCGAGAATGCGGCCGTCGCGGTCGAGCGCCAGCGTGGCGGTGTGCACCTGGTCTCCCGCGTGCGCCGTGCTCAGGAAGCTGTCGCGCCGCGTGTCGGTCCACCGCACGGCGGTGCCCAGCCTGCGCGCGAGCGCGGCGACGATGATCTCCTCGGGATAGACCGGGCCCTTGGTGCCGAAGCCGCCGCCGACGTCCGGCGCCGTCACGCGCACGGCCTCCAGCGGCAGCGCGAGCGCGTCCGCCACGCGCTGGCGCACCACGTACGGCATCTGGGCGCTGGACCACAGATGAAGGAGCGGCGTAGCCCCCTCCCAGCGCGCGGCGACGGCGCGTGGCTCCATCGGCAGCGCGGTGACGCGGCCGCAGCGAAAGCGCCGCGTGACGACGACTGGCGCGCGCGCGATGGCGCCGTCGACGTCGCCCGTCTCGAGCGCGACGGAGGCGGCGACGTTCGTCCCCCAGTGCGCGTGCACGCTCGGCGCGCCGGGCTCCACCGCCCGCTCGGGATCGAGGACGGCGGGCGCCGGCTCGTACTCGACGTGAACGGCCTCCGCGCCGTCGGTGGCCCGATAGGCATCGTCGGCCACCACCACGGCCACCGGCTCGCCCACGAAGCGCACGATGCCGTCGGCGAGCGCGGACTGGCGATGCGGCTGCACGATCACGGCGGGAACGACCGGAGGCGGTAAGGCCCCGCGCAGCTCGGGAAGATCCGCGAGGACGAAGACGCCTCTCACGCCCGGCAGCGCGCGGGCCGCCCTTGCATCGACGGCGGCGATGCGCGCGTGAGCGTGCGGGCTGCGCACGATCGCCACGTGCAGTGCTGCGTGGAACGGCAGATCGGTGACGTAGCGGCCGCCGCCGATGAGGAAGCGCGCGTCCTCGCGCCGCCGCACGCCGTCACCGATGGAGCCGGAGGGATGCCCGCTCACACGTGTAAGATACGCCGCATGTCCGACTTCCGTGCCTACCTCGAAGCGCTCGCGCGCGCCGATCAGCTCGTACGGGTGGACAAGCCCGTCAGCCCCGAGTTCGAGATCGCCGCCTACGTGCGCAAGTCCTCCGACACCAACGGCCCCGCCTTCGTGTTCGAGAACATCGCCGGTCACCCGGGCTGGAAGCTGGCGGCGGGACTCTACGGCACCATGGCGCGCCTTCCCGTTGCGCTCGGCTGCCGCATCGGCGACGTCGTCGACCGCTACGGCGAGGCCGTGCGCAAGCCGATCGCGCCGCGCCGCGTGGCGAGCGGCGCATGCCAGGAGGTCGTGCTCACCGGCGACAAGGCCGACTGCACGCAGCTCCCCATCGTCGTGCACTCGGAGCTGGACGCGGGTCGTTATCTCACGGCGGGCGTGATGTTCGGGCGCGATCCGGAGACGGGCGTGCTCGGCGTCGGCCTTCAGCGCATGCAGCTCAAGGGGCCACGGAAGTTCGGCGTCAACATGCCGGCGGAGCGTCGCGTGGGACGCGCGGTGCTCAAGGCGGAAGATCGCGGTGAGCGCTTCGGGGTGGCGGTGGTGCTCGGCGCCGGTCCCTTCGTCGATCTCGGCTCGCAGGCCAAGATCGCCCACACGCAGGAAAAGCTCGGCGTGGCGGGCGCGCTCGCGGGCCGCCCCATCGACCTCGTCGCGTGCAAGACCGTCGACGCCGACGTCCCCGCGGACGCCGAGATCGTCATCGAGGGCCATTTCCTTCCCAAGGTGCGCGAGCCCGAGGGCCCCTTCGGCGAGGTGGCGGGGACGTACGGCCTGCTCGGTGATCGTCACGTCTTCGAGGTGAGCGCCATCACGATGCGCCGTGATGCGATGTACCAGACCGCGCTCACCGGCATGCCCACTACCGACAACCACGTGCAGGCGTGGCCGGCCATCTGCGAGTCGATCAAGCGCATGGCCCAGCTCGCGTGCCCGGAGGTCGTCGACGTGCACGCCATCGGTCCCTATTACATTGCCGTGGTCGCCATCAAGAAGCGGCTCGCGTACGAGGCGCGCAACGTCATCCTGAGCGTCCTGGGGCCTACCGCGGGCGCGCCGCAGGCGATGTACTGCATCGTGGTCGACCAGGACGTCAACGTGCGCGATCTCGACCAGGTGCTGTGGGCCGTATATACGCGCTGCCAGCCGAGCGTCGACGTGCAGATCTTTCCGCCGATGGTGGGCGCGCCCCTCGATCCCTCCGCGCCCGTGCACCGCCATTCGTCCAAGATGGGCTTCGATGCCACCGTGCCGCTCGGTGAGTCACGCGAGCGCTACAACCGCGTGGTCGTCCCCGGCGTCGATCAGGTGTCGTGGTGACGCGGCCGTCGTGACGTCCCCGCGGTCCGTCGTCGTGTGCGGTGCCGGCGTCATCGGCGCCGCCGTGGCCTACTTCCTGTCCCAACGCGGCGTGACGGTCACGGTGGTGGAACGCTCCGGCGTCGCGTGCGCGGCCTCCGGCAAGTCCGGCGGCTTTCTCGCCCTCGACTGGTGCGACGACTCGCCGCTGGGCCCGCTCGCGCGCACCAGCTTTGCGCTCCACGCGGACCTCGCCAAGCAGATGGGAACGGACTACGGCTATCGCCGCATGGACACCTTCATGATGACCGCGCGCGAGCGCACGAGCGTGAGCGGCGGCCATCGCGTGGCGGCGCCCCCGTGGCTCGATGGCGCCGGCGCCGTCACCGCCGCCCTCGGCTCCACGGACACCACGGCGCAGATTCACCC
>JBKKCN010000311.1:0-13605 GCA_046712525.1 Candidatus Rokuibacteriota bacterium | reverse complement strand
GGCGCCGGCGCCCAGGAATACACCATCGGACCCGGCGACGTCCTCAAGATCACCGTGTGGGGCCACGACGACCTCACCCGCGAGTATCCCGTCACCCTCGACGGCCGTGTCCCCTTTCCGCTCATCGGCAGCGTGCCCGCCGCGGGCCTCAGCACCACCGACCTCGCCACGAAGCTGCGCGACCTGCTCGAGAAGGACTACCTGGTCAACCCGCAGGTGATCGTGGCGGTGAAGGAGTACCTCTCCAAGAAAGTGCACGTCATGGGCGAGGCCGAGAAGCCGGGGCTGTTCTTTCTGACGGGCCCCACCACGCTGCTCGAGATGCTGTCGCGGGCGGGCGGGGTCTCCAAGAACGCGGGCAAGGACCTCGTGCTCGTGCGCGCCGAGCAGGTGACCGCGGACGGCAAGAGGATCGGCTCCGGCAGCAGCATTCTGCGCCTCGACCTGCGCAAGATTCAGGCGGGCGACGTCAAGGAGAACATCGCCCTCGAGAACGGCGACATGATGTTCGTGCCGAAGGCGCAGGCCTTCTTCGTCCTCGGTGAGGTGACGAAGGCGGGGACGTTCCCGCTCGACAAGGAGATCAGCGTGCTCGAGGGCGTCACCCTTGCGGGCGGCTTCAGCAACGCGGCGGCGGCGTCGGCGGTGAAGCTGCTGCGGCGCAAGGCCGACGGCAAGCAGGAGACGATCGCCCTCGACCTCGGCGGCGCGGTGCCCAGGGACAAGAACTTCCGGCTGGAGGACGGCGACACCGTCCTCGTACCCAAGGGCAACACCTTCTTCGTCTTCGGCGAGGTCAAAAAACCCGGCGCCTACCAGCTGGACAAGGACACCAACGTCCTCGAGGGCATCACCATCGCGGGCGGGTTCACGGACAAGGCGGCCCCGGGCCGCACGCGCGTCATCCGCACCACGCCCACGGGGCAGCAGACGCTGAACGTCGACATGAACGACGTCATCCGGCGCGGCCAGCGCGACAAGGCCATCCGCATCCTCGAAAACGACGTCATCGTCGTTCCGGAGAGCTTCTTTTGATTTCACAGGAGACGGTCGAGCGCGCCCGCGCGCATGAGGCGCATCTGAAGGACTACTACCGGCTCCTCCGCAAGCACCGGTGGCTGGTGGCGGGCCTCTTTCTCCTCACCGTCCTCACCATGTCGGTGTGGACGTTCATGCAGACCCCGATCTACCAGGCCTCGGCCACCGTGCTCATCGAGCCGGAGGCGGCCAAGATCCTGAACATCCAGGAAGTGACGTCCATCGGGGCGCCCACCCAGGAGTACTACCGCACCCAGTACGAGCTCATCACGAGCCGTCCCGTCCTGCAGAGGGTGGTGGACACGCTCAACCTCAGGCAGCGCGTGCCGGGCATCGGAGCCGCTGTCGATCCCGCCGCCGCGCTGCTGACCTGGGTGACCGTGGAGCCCAAGCGCAACACGCGCCTCGTGCTCGTGAAGGTCGAGCATCCGGATCCCGCCCTCGCCGCCGAGATCGCCACCGCTGTCGCCAAGCAGTACGCCAAGTACAACCTCGACATCAAGCTGAAGGGCGCCCACGACGCGCTCGCGTGGCTGACGGAGCAGATGACGGGGCTGAAGGCCAAGGTGCAGGAATCCTCCGTGGCGTTGCAGAACTACCGGGTCAAGGTGGGGATCCTGGGAATGCAGGAGCAGCGGCAGATCACGGCCGCGAAGATCATCGACTTCAACAAGGCCTACCTGGAGGCGCAGGCGCAGCGCCTGTCGGTGGAAGCGAAGATGAACGAGCTCGCCCGCGTCGCCACCGACAAGGGCGGCTCCCAGACGATCTTCACCGTCGCCGACAACACGCTCATCCAGAAGCTGAAGGCGGAGGCCTCCGACCTCGAGGTGCAGAAGTCCAAGCTCATGAAGATCTACAAGGACAAGCATCCCGAGGTCCTCAAGGTGCAGGCGCAGATGGACCAGGTGGCGCAGCGCATCGACGCCGAGATCAAGACCATGCTGCGCGGCGTGCAGACCGAGTATCGCGTGGCCAAGGCCCGCGAGGAGACGCTGCTGGGCAACGTGAACCGCCTCCGCCAGGAGGGGCAGGACATCAGCGAGAAGGAGATCCAGTACCAGAATCTCCAGAGGGACTCCGACTCCAACCAGCAGCTCTACGAAGCGGTGCTCAAACGGCTCAAGGAGACCGGCGTCACGGGGGGGCTGGAGACGAACAACGTGAGCGTGATCGAGGACGCGTCCGTGCCGAGGCTGCCCATCCGGCCGCGCCGCATGATGAACCTCATCGTGGCCGTGCTCATGGGTCTCTTCGTGGGAGTGGGCACCGCGCTCGTCATCGAGTACTTCGACACCACCATCAAGACGCCCGACGACGTGGAGCGCTACCTCGGGCTGCCGGTGATCGGCATCGTGCCGGTCTTCACGACGAAGCGCTAGCCATGGCTGATCGCTCGAAGCCCACGTCCGCGCCCTCCGCCGCCCTCATCGCGCACGCCGATCCCAAGTCGCCGTCGGCGGAGGCGTACCGCAGTCTGCGCACGAGCATCCAGTTCGCCGGCCTCGATCACAAGTGCCGCTCCATCGTGGTGACGTCGTCGAGCCCGGGCGAAGGCAAGTCCACCACCGTGGCGAACTTCGGCGTGGTCACCGCGCAGACGGGCTCGCGCGTCTGTCTCGTCGACTCGGACCTGCGCCGGCCTACGCTGCACCGCATCTTCGGGCTCGACAACAGCCGCGGTCTCACGAGCGCGCTCCTGGAAGGCCTGCCCTTCGCCGAGGTCGCGCAGGCCACCGCGGTCCCGAACCTGTTCGTGCTCACGAGCGGCCCCCTGCCGCCCAATCCGGCCGAGCTCGTCGCCTCCAATCGCATGCGCGAGTCCCTGGAAGCGGCGGGCAGCGACTTCGACATGGTGCTGCTCGACTCGCCGCCGGTGGTGTCGGTCTCGGACGCCATTGCGCTCGCGTCGTTCACCGACGGCGTGGTGCTGGTCGTCTCCGCGGGCCGGGTCCCGCACGACGTGGTACGACGGGCGGCGGGGCAGATCGAGGCGGTCAAAGGACGCATCCTCGGCGTCGTCATCAACAACGTCAACCTGAAGCGCGACGGCTACTACTACGATTACTACCGCTACTACCAGAGCTACTACGCGCCTACCGACGGCAAGAAGCGGTAGGGTCTGCTGTAGCTCCAGCTGCCCGAAGCCGCGCGGGCGGGGCGGCGGCGGCTCGGGCTCAGGGTCCGGGACCACGTAGATGGTGGCCGAATCGTGACGAGGGCGGCTGGGCTCCATCGACACGCCGATGTGCGTTGATAGTTGAGTGGGAAACGGGTCCCGGCACCCCGAGCCCGAGCCACCGCCGCCCCGCCCGCGCGGCTTCTACCGTTCGTGATGACGCCAGCCTCGTACTTCTTATGCCCTCTAGCGGCGTCTTAATCTCTGGGTTGCTGCTGGGTTCCCGTCTGAACCCGCGGCGCCGTCGTACGACGTAGAGACGAGCTGCGGGGTGTTGCGGGGGGTGGGACTTATACTGGGCGCGTGAGTTTGGGGAAGAGTTGGCGGCGGGTGGTGTGGAAGGTGTTGAGGAAGTGGCCGGAGTTCGAGGTGGTGGTGAGGACGGGGCGGGGCGTGTTCGGGGTGAGCAGCAGGGATGCGGGGGTGGGGCGCATCCTGTTCATCCATCGGGAGTACGAGTGGGGCGTCATCGACAAGGCGCTGCGCATCGCGGTGGCGGCCGGCAAGCTCGCGCCACGCAGCGCGGGGCTCGTGCTCGATATCGGCGCCAACGTCGGCACGGTCTGCATCCCGCTCGTGCGCGACGGCCGCTTCGCGGGCGCGATCGCGGTGGAGCCGGAGGCGGGCAACCATCGTCACCTCGTCCGTAATCTGCAGCGTAACGGTCTCGCGCAGGTCGTGCGCCCGTTCCACTGTGCGCTCTCCTCGAGCACGGGCAGCGCGACGCTCGAGCTGTCGAAGAACTCCGGCGATCACCGCGTGCGCATGGACGCCGTTGCCTCCGTGGCGCCGCGCTATCATGAAGACCGCCGCCCGCTCGCCAGCGTGCCCGTGTACCGCCTGGACGATCTGCTCGACAACGCCTCGGTGGCGGCGTCCGAGGTGGCGTTGATCTGGATGGATGTGCAGGGACACGAGAGCCACGTCCTCGAAGGCGCACAGAAGACGCTGGAGGCAGGAATGCCGGTCGTCGCCGAGTTCTGGCCCTACGGTCTCGCGCGCACGGGCGTGTCACCCGACCGGTTCACGCGCCTCATGCAGGATCACTTCGACACCTTCTACGACCTCGCGGAGGACGTCCCCGTGGCCCGCCCCACCGCCGACATCCGCCGTCTCTACGACAAGCACGACCACTTCAAGAGCTTCACCGACCTGCTACTGATACGCGCGTGAGATCGAGGAGCGCCACGGCTTCGCCGGGGCGCTTCGAGCGCAGGGGGATTGGGGGCCGTCGAGGCCCCCATTTGAATCAGATCGCCCGGGCTAGGCCCCCCATCTGATCAAGGCTGCCGCCAGTAACCTCCGTCGCGGGCGATGAAGGTGTCGGCTTCGGGCGGACCCCACGTGCCCGCCTCGTACATGGGCAGTCCCTCCGGCGTGTTGCTCCAGGCGTCGAGGACGGGCTGCAGAAGCGCCCACGCGTGCTCCACCCAGTCGCCGCGCGCGTAGAGCGTGGGATCGCCGTGGATGGCGTCCAGCAGCAGGCGCTCGTAGGCTTCGGGCGGCTCACCGCCGAAGACCTCGCCGTACTTGAAATCGAGCGTCACGGGTCCGAGCTTGAGCTCCGGTCCCGGGGTCTTGGCCACCACGGTGAGCGAGATGCCCTCGTCAGGCTGGATGCGGATGACGAGCCAGTTCGGCTCCACGCCGGCAGGGTCCCGCCGGAAGATCATGTGCGGCGTGCGGTGGAAGCGGATCACGATCTCGCTCACGCGCTTGGCGAGCCGCTTGCCGGTGCGGAGGTAGAAGGGCACGCCCGCCCACCGCCAGTTGTCGACCTTCACTCGCAGCGCCGCGTACGTCTCCGTCATCGAGTCCGGCTTCACGCCCTTTTCCTGCCGGTACCCGGGCACCGGCTTGCCGTTCACGTAGCCGGCGGTGTACTGCGCGCGCAGCGCCGACTCGGCCACCTTGGCGGGGTCGATGGGGCGGATGGCCTGCATGACTTTGTTCTTCTCGTCACGGACGGCGCCGGCGTCGAAGGTGACGGGCGCTTCCATCGCGATGAGGCAGAGCAGCTGCAGCAGGTGGTTCTGCATCATGTCCCGCAGCGCGCCCGATTCCTCGTAGTAGCTGCCCCGGCCCTCGACGCCGATCGCCTCCGCCACCGTGATCTGGACCTCGGCCACGTGATTACGATTCCACACGGGCTCGAAAATCCCGTTCGCGAACCGGAAGACGAGGATGTTCTGCACCGTCTCTTTGCCGAGGTAATGATCGATGCGGTAGATCTGGTCCTCGCGGAAGACCCCCGCCATCTGGCGATTGAGCGCACGCGCGCTCTCGAGGTCGCGCCCGAAGGGCTTCTCCACGATGAGGCGCGTCCATCCCGCCGCCTCCTGCCCGAGGCCGGCGGCGCCGAGGTTGGCGACGATGGAGTCGTAGAGACTGGGCGGTGTCGCGCAGTAGAAGAGCCGGTTGGCGGCACCGCCGTGCGTGTGCTCGATGCTCTCCAGCCGCTCGCGCAGGCGCCCGTAGAGCTCTGGGCTGCTGGGATCGCCCGCCACGTAGTGCACGCTGGAGGCGAACCGCTCCCACACGAGATCGGAGGGCGGCTTCAGCCGGGCGAACTCGAGCACACCCTCACGCACCTTGGCGCGGAAGGCGGCGTCGGTGAGTGCGCTGCGCGCGGTGCACACGATGGCGAACGGCTCCGGCAGCGTGCGCGCCGCATACAAGCTCCAGAGGGCGGGCATGAGCTTTCGGTGCGTGAGGTCGCCCGACGCGCCGAAGATGATGAGCGAGAACGGCTCATCGCCGGACGGCATGGCCACCGAACGCATTCCGCATCGCGGCGAGGAGCCGGTCCGCATAGGAGTTGTCGCGCCGGGAGCGGAAGCGCGCGAAGAGGGCGGCGGTGATGGTGGGGGCAGGGACCGCCTTCTCCACCGCGTCTTCCACCGTCCAGCGGCCTTCGCCCGAGTCTTCGACGTACGGCTTGAGGCCGGCGAGCTTGGGATCGCCGGCGAGGGCGTCGGCAGTCAGCTCGAGGAGCCAGGAGCGCACGACGCTGCCCTGGTTCCAGAGCTTCGCGATGGCGGGCAGGTCGAGTTTGTAGTCGGAGACCTCCATCAGCTCGAAGCCCTCCGCGTAGGCCTGCATCATCGCGTACTCGATCCCGTTGTGGATCATCTTCGTGTAGTGGCCGCTGCCGATGCCGCCCGTGTGCAGCCAGCCGTCGGGCGGCGCCAGCGTCTTGAAGAGCGGGGCGAGCCGCTGCACGGCCGCCTTCTCGCCGCCTACCATCAGGCAGTACCCGTTCTGCAGTCCCCAGATGCCGCCGCTGGTGCCGGCGTCGACGTAGTCGATGCCCTTCGGCGCCAGCTCACGTCCGCGGCGCACGTCGTCCTTGTACTTCGTGTTGCCGCCGTCGATGATCGTGTCACCTTTCGACAGGATTCCGGCCAGCGCCTGGATCGTCGTCTCCGTGGGCTCGCCCGCGGGCACCATGACCCACACCGCGCGCGGCGCCTTCAGCATGGTGGCGAAGTCTGCGAGCGTGGTCGCCAGCACGGCACCGTTCGCGGCCGCCAGCTTGGCGGCGTTCGCGGAAGGGTCGTACGCCACGATGCGGTGACCGTCGCGGGCGAGGCGCGTCACCATGTTGCCGCCCATCCGGCCGAGGCCCACGAATCCAAGCTCCATCAGCGAGTCCTCCCCGAGTCGAGGCGAGTGGCAAGTGTGGTGACGAGCGCGTCGATCGCCGCAGGGGAGCCGTCGAGCGACAGCCACAGTGCGCGGCGCTGTGCGGCGCGCAGCGTGGCGAGATCGCCGAGCGCCTGCGCCATCTTGAGCGTGCTGAATGTGTACGGCGCTCCGGGAATGGGCAGGTCCGCGCCGTCCTTCTGCGTGAGGATGACGAGGATCGGTGTGGGCGGGCCGCCTTTGTGAAGCTGCCCGGTGGAGTGGAGGTAGCGCGGCCCGTAGCCGACGGTGGTGGCCAGACGTGTGCGGTCGCGCACGACCGTGCGCAGCTTCTGAAGCCCGGCAGTCGTGGCGTCCGCGGGCGTGAGGTAGGCGAGCAGCCCGACGTAATCGCCGGCGCGGGACTCCGCCAGCATCGCCACGATGTCGTCGGGGCTGTTCGGCGGCCACTGTGGAAGCTGGCCCGTGTCGCGATACGTCGCGAGCGCCGCCTGTGTGGCCTCCTTGGCCTGCGCGACGTTCGGCTCGTCGAAGGGGTTGAGCCCGAGCACGATGCCCACCGCCGCCGTCGCGATCTCCCAGCGCAGGAACTCTCCGCCGATGTCGAGGCGATCGCCGAGTGGCAGCCGGATCACCGGATGGCCGGCGGCGGCGAGCGCGCCCAGCGACCGCTCGGTGGCGGCGTCCTCGCCGAGGGTGATGGCCACGAAGACACGATCGGCGCCGTACACGGCGGGCGCACCCAGGGGCTCGCCGTTGATCACGACCAGGCCCTTGCCCTGCTTGCCGGTGGATTCGGTGAGGAGCTGCTCGAGCCAGGCGCCCAGGGAGCGTAGCCGCTCGGCGAGCACGAGCGTCACCTTGTCGCGGCCCGCCTGGGCGAAGCCGCCGAGGGCGGCGCCGAGCGCGAGCCCGGGGTTGTCGGCCACGGGGACGCCGGGGCCGCACCGCTCGGCCATCGCGGCCGCGCGCGCGAGCAGGCCCTCGATGTTCACACCGAGGAGCGCGCCGGGCACGAGCCCGAAGTAGGACAGCGCCGAGAAGCGGCCGCCGATGCCGGCGTCGTTGATGAATGCGCGCCGGAAGCCGGCGTCGCGCGCGAGACGCTCGAGGGGCGTGCCGGGGTCGGTGATGGCGACGAAGCGCGCGCCCGGCTGCTCCACCTTCGCCTCTTCGACCTCGCGGCGGAAATACTGGTACAGCGAGCTGGACTCCGTGGTGGTCCCGGACTTGGACGCGACGATGAAGAGCGTTCGGCGCAGATCGAGGCGCTCGCGCACCGCGCGAATGGCTCCGGGGTCGGTGGTGTCGAGCACGGAGAGGCGAGCGGCGCCGGGAGCGGTGCCGAACGTCGTCGACAGCGTCTCGGGGGCGAGGCTGGAGCCGCCCATGCCGAGGAGGACGACGTCGGTCACGCCCTCTTTCTTCGCCTCGGCGGCGAAGGCCATGAGGTCGTGCACGCGCCCGCGCATGGTGGCGGGTACGGTGAGCCACGCGAGGCGGTTCTTCACGGCGGCGCGCACGGTGGGGTCGCTGCTCCACAGGCTCGTGTCCTGTGCCCACATCCGCCGTCCGGCGTCGAGCTGGGTCAGCCGCGCCATCGCCTGATCGACCGCCGGGTCCTTCACGGTGTCACCGGCATCGTGGCCGCCTGCGGGAGCCGCGCACTCGGCCGTCTCCAGAGCGGCGATCTTCGCCAGCCGGCGCCGATGACGCTCGATCCCGGAGAAGTGGACAGACAGGAAACCGCGCGCCAGAGTGACGGCGGTGTCGGCATCGATGACGCGGGCGCCGAGGCAGAGCACGTTGGCATTGTCATCCTCGCGCGATTGGCGCGCCGTGAAGAGATCGTGACAGAGGGCGGCGCGGATGCCGCGCAGCTTGTTGGCGGCGATGGAGGCTCCCGCGCCGCTGCCACAGATGAGCACGCCCGCCTCCACGGTGCCCTCGCGTACCGCGTCGCCGAGGACACGCGCGTAGTCCGGGTAGTCGACGGCGTCAGTGGAGTTGGTGCCGAAGTCGGTCACGGCGTGGCCGTCGGCGCGCAGCGCGGCCGCAATGGGGGCCTTGTGCGGGAAGCCGGCGTGGTCGCACGCGATGCCGACGCGCATGTCGAGCGAGTATATGCGAGCTAGCGGGCTTTGGCGACGGGCAACAGCGCCGCCGCCGCGCGGTCTACGAGCCAGAGGAGCCGGCCCTCCGCGGGGCGAACCATGCCGGCCGGCAAGGTGGCGCCGTGCGGGCCCAGCGCGGCCTTCACGACCTTGGCCTTCTCCCCTCCCGAGACCAGGAACACGACGCGCGCGGCGGCGTTGAGGATGGGGAGCGTGAGCGTGAACCGCTGCGGAATGGAGGCCGCGCTCGCGTACACGGCCGCCACCGAGCGGAAGACTTCCTTCAGCACGGGCGAGCCGGGGAAGAGGGAGGCCGTGTGGCCGTCGATGCCGAGGCCCAGCAGCACGAGGTCGAAGCGCGGCAGGACGCCGCGCCGGCTCTCGAACACGTCCCCGATCGTCCGCGCGTAGCCCGCCGCCGCTTCTTCGGGGTCCTCCGCCTCGCCGCGAATGCGGAAGACCTGTGCGGGCGGCACGGGGACCTTCGACAGCAGCGCTTCGTGCGCCATGCGGTAGTTCGAGTCGCGGTGATCGGCGCCGACGCCCCGCTCGTCGCCGAAGAACACCCACGTGCGCGCCCACGGCATGCGGTCGCGCAGCGGCGGCAGCGCGAGCCGCTCGTACGATGCGCGGGGGGTGGCGCCGCCCGCGAGCGCGATCGTGAAGCGGTTGTGCGTGGCGACGGCGTCCTCGGCGGCGGCCAGCACCTCGCGCGCGGCGGCCTCCGCGAGAGCCTCGCCGGTATCCACGATGCGCACTTCAGGGGCGGCGCTCATGCTCCGATCATACCCTTTCGTCCAGCCGCTGTTGCCGCTCGAGTGCGCGACGATACCGCGCGTGCCGGGCGGCGTCGGGAGCAAACGTCTCCCCGAGGGGAACGCGCACGGCCGCGAGATCGGGGACGACGCCGAGCGCCTGCAGGGCGAGGAGCGCGGCGCCGCGACTGGTCGCCTCTGTCTCGCGCGACCACGTGACGGCGTGCCCGCACGCATCCGCGATCATCTGCGTCCACGCGCGCGAGCGGGTGATGGCGCCTCCGGAAGCGACGATGACGTGATCGGCCGTCGCATGCGGCGCGAGCAGGTCGTACACGAGGGCCAGGCGCAGCGCCACCGACTCCAGTGCCGCGCGCACGATCTCCACCGCCGTGGTGTCGAGCGACAACCCGGTGATGGCCGCCCGCCTGTCGGCCCGCCAGCCGGGCGCGCGCTCGCCGGCGAGGAACGGCAGCACGGTGAGTCCGTGCCCGTCGGCGCTCTCGGCGGCGACCGCGGCTTCGAGGGCGGCGCCGTCGGGGAGGGCGAGGACGTCACGACACCACGCGTAGACATTGCCGCCCTCGGAGGTGGCGCCGCCGAGCAGCCGCCAGCGTGAGTCGATGCTGTAGCGCCAGAGCCCGCGCGGCGGCGTGGGCGCGCGCTCGCTCACCAGTCTGAAGGCGGCGGACGTGCCGACGTTCAGCGCGATGCTGTGCGGGTCGATGCATCCGGAGCCGATGTTGCCCGCCGCGCCGTCGCCGACGGCGGGAAACCACGGCACCGATCGTAACGCCGGCCACCGGCGAGCCCACGTCCCGCGCAGGCCTCGCCTCGGCTCCGTGCGGTCGCGGACCGCGAAGAGGTGGTCCGGCTCGATGCCGGCGGCCGCGAGCGCGGCGGCGTCCCAGCGGCCGCGCTCGAGGTCGAAGAGGCCCGTGCCGGAGGCCATGGAGATCGTCGTGGTCGCCTCATCGAACAGCGTGGCTTCGAGGTGCTCGCCGAAGGAGCCCCACCGCACCGCCGCGCGCGCCTGAGCGGGCCGCTCGCGCGCCAGCCACCGTAGCTTGGCCGGCCAATAGGAGGCGTGCAGGTAGCACCCGGTGCGAGCGTGCAGCGCCTCTTCGTCGAGGGCGTCGCGCAGGAGAGCGGCGTCGCGCGCGCTGCGCGAGTCGGCCCACGTGAAAATGGGCGTCACCGGCCGCTTGGCGGCATCGAACCCGAGTAGCCCGTGCCAGAAGGTGGTGACCCCCACGCCGAGCACCTCGGCGCCGCGCGGCAGGGCGTGGCACACGCCATCGAGGCACACGGCCACCGCCTCCAGCAGGGCGCCCGCGTCGTGCTCGACGCCCCCGTCCGCGGTGGTGGTGGGCGCGTACGCCGTTTGATGGAAGTGTCCGTCGACGTGGGCGCCGCGATCGTCGTACAGGCTGGCCCGCGCCGAAGACGTTCCGACATCGAGCGCGATGATCATCGCGGGCTATAATATGCCGCCATGCACGACGGGTGGGAGATCCTTACGATGCGCGGGCTCGCTGCCGTCGACGAGCGCGCCGAGGAGTTCACGGGCACGCTCGTCATCCATCGCGTCGGCAGCTCCGAGCCCGTGGAGAACGTCACCGTCCGCGTCAAGCGAGGAATGCTCGCCGATCTCCACGCAAACATCGGCCGCCTGTTGACCCGATCCACCGGCCTCAAGAAAAAACGGTAGAGACCCCAAAGGAGAGAGCACATGATCCGAGTCTTGAGTCCGGTGGGAGTGGTCAAGAGCCAGAGCGTGACCGTGCCGCCGTTGCCGCGGGAATGGGCGGGGCGTACCGTCGGCTTTCTGGACAACACGAAATCGAACTTCGATCGGCTCACCGCCGACCTCGGCGAGCTGCTGCGCGACAAGTATGGCGTCAAGGCCGTCGTGCACCGGCGAAAGGCCAATGCCTCCAGCCCCGCTTCCGCGGAGCTGATCGCCGAGCTGGCCAAGGAGTGCGACGTCGTGTTTGCGGGATCCGCCGACTGAGGGTCCTGCACGTCGTGGAGTCTCCACGACACCATCGCGCTCGCCAAGGGCGGCACGCCCGCGGGGCTCATCGGCACCACCGCCTTCCAGGGTCTGGCCGTCAGTGAGATGGCCTCGCTTGGCGTGTCCGGTCTGCCGCTGCTCGTAGTCCAGCATCCGCTGGGAGGTGAGCGCCCCGAATCGATCACCCGCCGCGCGCACCAGGCCTTCGAGCAGCTCGCCGCGCTGGTCGGCTCGGTGGGCACCACTCCCGCTTCCGCCGCCATCGTGAGTAGCGCGCCGGCGGCCGAGCACGATCTGCTCGTGAGCGCCGACGACGTCTTCACGGAGTTCACGGCGCGGCAGTGGACCGACGGATTGCCCATCGTGCCGCCCACGCCGGAGCGTGTGCTGGCGATGCTCGGTACTCGCGACGGCGCCACCGTGCTCGGCGCCATGCCGCCGATGTGGCGGCAGGTCTCGCTGGAAAAGCTCGCCGTCAACGCCGTCATGGCGGGCTGCGAGCCTGCGGCGTTCCCGATCATCGTGGCTGCCGTGGAAGCGATGCTCGATCCCTCCTTCAACCTCTACGGCGTGCAGGCCACCACGCACCCGGTGGCGCCGCTCATCGTCGTGCACGGAGCCTACGGCCGGCGTATCGGCGTGCACGCGGGGAGCGGATGTTTTGGTCCCGGCTTCCGCGCCAACGCCACCATCGGTCGCGCCATCCGGCTCATCTTGTTGAACGTGGGCGGCGCGTGGCCGGGGCGCTTCGACATGGCCACGCAAGGCAGTCCTGCGAAGTTCGGCTACTGCATCGGCGAGAACGTCGAAGCCTCGCCGTGGAGCCCGCTGCAGGGGGGCGACGTGGTCACGGTCTTCGGTGGCGAAGGGCCGCACAACGTGAACGACCACGTGTCCACGACGGCGGCGGGCATCCTGACGACCGTCGCCGATACCGCGGTGACGCTGGGCTCCAACGTGGGCTGGTTCCTCAGCCAGAGTCAGCTGCTCGTCGTGCTCGGCCCCGAGCACGCGCGGACCATCGCCGACGACGGTCTCTCGCGAGCGGACGTCCAGACCTTCATCTACGAGCACGCGCGCCAGCCGCTCGGGCTCATGCAGCAGGGCGGCATGTGGGGCATGCACGACTGGCCGCGCTGGATGACGGCGACCACGGATCCGGCCGCCCTCATGCCGCGCGTGTCCTCGGCGGCGGACGTCCTCGTGATGGTCGCCGGTGGCCCGGGCAAGCACTCGGCAGTGGTGCCCAACTGCACCTTCAGCCGCGCGGTGTCCCGCCCAATCTCGACATGATCACGCGCGACTGATCCGCCCGACGGGGGGCACACGGGGGGCCGTCCAGCTCCCCGTTCTCGAACAAAGCCGCGGCGTGCCGAGCTCAAGCGCTCGGCGCCGCGCTGAGCCGCGGCGGCACGCTCAAAACGACGAGGGCGACGAGCAGGAGCGCGGCCCCCACCGCGCCGGCGGCGCCGAGCCGCTCGCCGAACAGCAGCACGCCGAGGAGGGTGGCGGTGAGCGGCTCGAGGAGCGCCCCCACCGCCGCCACCGACGCGCTCACGTGCCGCAGGCCGATCGTGTAGAACGCGTAGGCGACGCCCGTCGTCACCACGCCAAGGTAGAGCAGCCACAGCCACCCCGCCGCCAGCTGTCGCAGCGCGTCCGGCGTCGCGAACGCGGGCGCGAACGCCAGCGCGCCCACGGCGAAGCTGACGGCGGCCAGCGACAGCGGCGGCGTGCGCGCGAGCGCGGCCTTGGTGATCACCACGGAGACTGCGTAGGCGAGACCCGCAAGGAGCGCGAGGGCGGCGCCTGCCGCGAAGCGCGGCGAGAGGTCGGCCCCCGAGCGCGGCCCCACGA
>JBKKCN010000310.1:0-2544 GCA_046712525.1 Candidatus Rokuibacteriota bacterium | reverse complement strand
ACATGGCGCTGCGGCTGGTGGACACGATCGCCGGCCCCGAGGTGGCGCAGACCATCCAGCTCGTGATCGAGTACGATCCCGACCCGCCCCACGCGTGCGGCTCGCCGGCCAAGGCGCCGGCGGCCGGCCCCACGACGCTCTCGAACCTCGCCATGCTCTGTCGCCGGCATCACCGCGCGGTTCACGAGGAGGGTTACCAGGTCGATCGACAGCCCGACGGCGAGCTGCAGTTCCGGCGGCCGGATGGCCGGCCCCTACCCGACGTGCCGCCTCCATCGCCGGTGCCCGACGATCCTGTGCACGTCCTGCGCGCGGGTCACGTCGCGCAGGGCTTGCACCTCCACGCACGGACCGCCTGCCCGGGATGGCTGGGCGAGCGCCTGGACGTGGGCTGGGCGATCGGCGTCCTGCATCCGCTCGCCGCCGGACCGTCGCGCGAATGAGCCGCGGACGCGTGGGTCGCGCGTCCGCTCGTCAGCCTTAGGTCGCCACCGCGCGCATCAGCCGCGCCAGCGTCGCCCGCAGTCGGTGCGGTGTCACCCGCCGGAGCACCACGGTGTCGGCGCTCACGAAGACGGCCAGCGAGCGGAGCGTGTCCACCAATCCGGCGATCGCCTCCTCCTGATCGAGCGCCGCGGACCCCGCCGGCGACGGCTTGCCCGCGCCGAACCAGTCCTCGAAATGCGCGTGGCGGACTTCCAGCCGGCGCTCGGCGCGATGCGCCTTGGCGTCGAGGCGGCCGATGAGCTGACCGTGATGCAGGATGGGCAGCGTGTAGTAGCCGTGCACGCGCTGCGGGCCCGGCGTGTACACCTCGATGCGGTAGTCGAAGGCGAAGAGGCGCGCCACCCGGTCGCGATACCAGAGGAGCGAGTCGAAGGGCGACAGGAGCGTGGTGCCCCGCGACGGCGAGTCCGCCCGCCGCGCGCGCAAGAGTAACGGCAGGTCACCCGTGAGCGCCAGCCAGCGCGCGGACGATCCTTCCACTTTGACCTCCGTCACCTCGCCCCGCTCGATCATGGCGCGCAGCGCCGCCCGGCGCGCGCCCGGCGCAAACTTCGGAAAGGTGAGATAGCGGGTCAGGTCCGTGTCGGTGGCCGCGCCCATCGCGTGCAGCGAGCGCTCGATGTGCCAGCGGAGGAACTCCTCCGATGAGACCGTCTCGATACTGAGCACGTCCGGCATCGCGCGCTCCAGGAGATCGAAGCGCTTCTGGAAGTGCCGCCGCGAGTGGACCGTGAGCCCGCCCGACATCCACAGGTAGTGCAGCGCGTGCTGCACCGGCTTCCAGTCCCACCACCCGCCCCGCCCGCCCGCAGGCCGCGGTCCCTCGAAATCCGCGTTGCCCATGGGCCCGTTGGCGAGCACGGCCGCTTTCACGGACGTCAGCACCTTCGCGTTCTGCCGCAGCCAGCCAGACCAGCCCGTGTGGCGGACGCGGTAGTCGAGCATGGCGCGCCGCCACCACGGCAGCATCGACGCCGGCACGAGGCAGGCGGCGTGCGCCCAGTACTCGAAGAGCAGGCGGCGGCGGTAGACGAGCCGGTCGAGCGCCGCGCGATCGTAGGGGCCGAAGCGGCTCCACACCGTCAGGTAGTGGGCGCGCTCGAGCACGTTGATGGAGTCCATCTGGATCCCGCCCACGTCCTCCGCGAAGCGCACGAGTCGCCGTGGCGTGAGGGTGAGCGCGCGCGGACGAGCGAGGTGCTGGCGCTCGAGGAAGAGCGTGGCGACCGCGCGCAACGGCAGCGCCGGGCGTGGCATCCGAAGGAGCCTACCACCGCCGCGAGGCGCGTTTGACTCCGTCGCGCTTCGTTGAAAGAATCGGCGTGCCCGGCGCAGCGCCAAGGAGGCGGCCCATGAACCGTTGTCTCAGTCTGGCGGTACTCGCTTCGGTGCTAATGTTCGCCTCCCCCGCCTTTTCCCAGGGGACGAAGGTCGTCACGCAAAGCTACTACGTGCCGGCGCGGGACCCCGGCATCCAGCTCTACATCCGGAACAAGAGACCAGAAGGACTCACCCGCTTCACGTCCGACAACGTGCTCTTGTTCGTGCACGGCGCTACCTACCCGGCGGAGTCGTCGTTCGATCTCGCGCTCGATGGTGTGTCGTGGATGGACTGGATCGCGCAGCGCGGCTGGGACGTCTACCTGCTCGACGTTCGCGGCTACGGTGCCTCGGATCGTCCGCCGGAGATGAGTCGGCCCGCCAAGGAGAGCGGCCCCATCGTGAACGGCGAGACCGCCATTCGTGACGTTGGCGCCGTGGTCGACCACATCCTGGCCCGGCGTGGCCTGCGCACCATCAATCTCCTCGGATGGTCGTGGGGGACGGTCTTGATGGGCGGCTACACCGCCCAGAACGCCGACAAGGTGGAGCGCCTCGTGCTGTACGCACCGGTGTGGATACGGACGACGCCGTCGCTGGTGGCGGTGGACGGGCCGCTCGGCGCCTACCGGACGGTGACGAAAGAGGCTGCCGAGCGGCGCAAGCGTGTCGGCGTGCCGCCGGGCAAGGACAAAGAGTTGATGTCCGCGGAATGGT
>JBKKCN010000309.1:0-4015 GCA_046712525.1 Candidatus Rokuibacteriota bacterium | reverse complement strand
TGGGGGGCTTGGGGGGCCCGGCGGGGCCCCCCATGTCAATCGAGCGCATGGCGGCGGCCACCACGTGGGGGTCGCCCCGCAGCGCGCGCAGCCACACCGCGGCTGCGACCACGGTGAGGGCGACCGCCAGGCAGAGCGGGAAGAAGCCGGCGGCCGGCCGCGTGACGCCACCGAAGGGCAGCCGCGACGCCTGCTGCACGGCGACCACGCCGAAGATGGTGAGCGCAGCCGCCGCCCAGCGCTGCGCGCGCATCGACGGAGCGCCGGCGGACATCACCGCGACGAAGGCAGGCCCGCCTCGCGCAGTCGACGCTGAGCGGACCGGGCGGCCTTGAGGATGCTCACGTATCCCGTGCAGCGACAGATGTTGCCCCGAAGGCCCGCCTTCAGCGCATCCTCCGACGCCTCCGGCGCGTCCTCCAGGAGTGCCTTGATGGTCATGATCATTCCCGGCGTGCAGAAGCCGCACTGAAAGCCGCTCTCCTCCAGGAACGCTTGCTGCACGGGATGCAGGCGCCCGTCGCGCGCAAGGCCTTCTATCGTCTCAACGCGCCGGTGGCGCGTTTCCCACGCGAGCAGCGTGCACGACGACACGGGCAGCCCGTCGAGCAGTACCGTGCAGGCGCCGCACACCTCGCTGTCGCACGAGCGCTTGCTGCCGGTGAGCCCGAGCCGCTCGCGCAGCACGTCGAGCAGGAAGTCGCCCGTCTCCACCTCCACCTCCGTGGGCGCGCCGTTGAGCATCAGGCTGATGCGCACGGGGGCGGGACCGGCGGTGGCCGTCACGCGGCGCTCCGCACTCGGCCGGCGGCAGTGGCGAGCGCGCGCGAGACAAGCACCGCCGCCATCTCGCGCTTGTAGTCGGCGGAGCCGTGGAGATCCGACACGACGTCGAGATCGCCGAGGCCACTGTCTCGCGTGTCGATGCCGCCGGCCTCCAGCGCGGCCAGCGATGCACCTGCCAGGCGCCTCTCCAGCGCCGGCAGTCGGGTGGCGACGGGCCCGAGACAGCCGACGGCGACGCGCGCCGACGTCACGCTGTTCCCCCGCGGTGTGAGCAGCACGGCGACGCCCACGGTCGGCCGCTCGTGGAAGCCGAACTTGAGATACGCGCCCACAGCGGCTGCGGGCGGCGCCGGGACCTCGATGCGCGCGAGCACCTCGTCGGCGCCCAGCGTGGTCTCGTAGGAGCCGGTGATGAACTCGCTCAGCGGCAGCTCACGCTCCGCGTGCGGCCCCTGGAGCACCACGCGCGCATCATGCACGAGCAGCGCGGTAGGAGGATCGGAATGAGGCTCGGCGAAGCAGAGGTTGCCGCCGAGCGTGCCCACGTTGCGCACACGCACGTTCGCCACTTGCGCCTCCATCTCCGCGAGCACGTGGAAGCGGGCGCGCAGCAGCGGCGAGCGCTCCAGCGTGCGGTGCGTGACCGCGGCGCCGATGACGAGCCGATCTGCGGCCTCGGTTATCTCCAGAAGCGCGGGGATCGCCTTCACGTCGATGAGGTGCTGCCAGCGGCCGAGCCCTTCTTTCATGACGAGCAGCAGCTCGCTGCCTCCGGCGTAGATGGCGGCCTCGTCACCAAGGTGCGCGCGCAGCGTGGCGGCCTCGCTGACGGTGTCGGGTTGATGGATGACGAGCGGCCCGAGCATCAGGCGCGGCTGCCCAGCATCGTGCCCAGGTTGCGCGCGAAAGTGTCGAGCACGTCGCGCGTCTTGCGGTGGATGACGGCCTGGCCGAGTGCGGCGAGCTTGCCGCCGACCTCTGCGCGGCCGTCGAGCACCAGGTGCGAGCCGCCGGCGGCGGCGGGCGTGAGGCAGGCGGTCATCGACATCCGGACGGGGCTGCCGAGCACCGAGTCGCGGCCGGTGGCGCTCACGCGAAGCAGGTGCTCGGCCTCGGAGGGGTTCACGGTGACGTCGAGGGTGATGGAGACGGTGAAGGGACCGACCTTGTCCTTGACGGTGGCGCGATAGCGATGTTGCGGCTCGATCTCCTGCACGTCCTGACAGCCGGGCAGGCAGCGCGCGACGGCGGGCACGTCCCAGAGCGCGGTCCACGCCTCCGCCGGCGCCATCGGCAGGTCGATCGTGCGTGCGAGGTCGATCATGGCCGTGGCGGCGCTGCGGCGCGCAGCGCGCGCCACACGCGCTCGGGCGTCAGCGGCAGGTCGCGGATGCGCACGCCCGTGGCGCGGAAGATCGCGTTGGCCACCGCGGGCGCCACGGGAATGCCGCCGCCTTCGCCCATCCCCTTGGCACCGTACGGCCCGGAGCCGTCGCCGTTCTCGACGAGAATGGTCTCCACCATGTCGGGCAGGTCCGTCGCGAGCGGCACGCGGTACTCGAGCATGGTGGGATTGAGCAGCGAGCCGCTGTCGGAGTAGACCATCTCCTCGAAGAGCGTGTGGCCGAGCGCCATCACCATGGCGCCCACGTCCTGCGCCTCGCACTGCTGCGGATTGATGGCGCGTCCCACGTCGGCGAGCGCCGTGTAAGAGCGCAGGCGCACCACGCCCGTCTCGCGCTCGACCTCCACCTCCACGCCGCCCATGCCGATCTCCCAGAAGGCGGGCGGCGGCCCCAGGTTACGGACGTAACCGCGGCCGATGACCTCGCCCGCCGGACGCCCCCACCACTGGCGAATCACGTGAGCGTAGTCGAGCGACTGGCCGGTCACCTGCACGACGCCGTCGCCGGCGCTCACGTCGTCGACGCTGACGCCCGCGTTGTCGGCCGCGAGGCCGCGGAGCTGCTCCTTGACGTCGCGGCACGCGCGCTGCACGGCGCTGCCCATGATGGCGGTGCCGCGCGAGGAGCCCGTGGACCAGTCGTAGGGCCCGAAGCGCGTATCGGGAGAAATGACGGTCACGAGCGCGTGGTCAATGCCCAGCTCCTCGGCCGCGATCTGCGCGAGCACGGTATGCAGGCCCTGGCCCACTTCGACCGTGGAGCAGAGGACGGTGACGCTGCCGTCGTAGTGCATCCGGACGATACACGTCGAGATCGGTAGCTCCCCGGGGTTGGCGATTGCCACCCCCACGCCGCGGCCCACGAGCCCGAGCGGCCGGCGCCCGCCCTCGGTGAGATCCATGGTCTTGGCGAGACGCTTCAGATCGTCGCCGAGGTCGGCGTCCATCGGCCGCAGCTCGGGACGGATGCGCTCGCCGCGCCGGACGATGTTGTGCAGCCGCAGCTCGATGGGATCCATGCCGAGCGCCTGCGCCGCCTCGTCCATGATCGATTCGGAGGCCCACACGCTCTGCGGCCCTCCGATGGAGCGATAGCTGCCGGCGGGCGTGGTGTTGGTGTAGATCGCCTGGGCTTCGATGCGATAGTGCGGCACGCGATAGGGACCGAGGATGCGCACGGTCGCCTTGTCCGCCACCAGCGGTCCGCTGTCGGCGTACGCGCCGCTGTCGAGAAGGACCAGGCAGCGCTTGGCAGTGAGTGTCCCGTCGCGCTTGAGCCCCAGCGTCACGCGGCAGGTGGCCCCGTGGCGCCGGTTCGTGCGCATCGAGCCCTCGACGCCGTTCAGCACCTTCACGGGGCGGCCCACCTTGCCCGACAGCGCCGCCGCCAGCGGCTCGAGCTTCGGAAACGACTTGGCGCCGAAGGAGCCGCCCACGTACGGCACGATGACGCGGATGTGATTGAGTAACCGGCCGAAGGTGTCCGCGAGCTCCTGGCGAAGCTGGTATGGGTGACCCGTGTTCGTCCACACCGTGATGTCGTCATCGGTGACGCTCGCCACGGCGCCGTGCGGCTCCAGCGTGTAGTGAAAGACACGCGGGAAGGTGTACGTGCGCTCGATGACGACGTCGGCCTCCGCGAGGCCGGCCTCGACGTCGCCCGCCTCGATCACGGCGCGCGCGCAGATGTTGGTGCCGGCCACCGCGGGCCAGCGCCCCTGCCGGCCGAGCGCGGGCGGGATCTCGTGCACGAGGGGCGCCCCCTGCGCCAGCGCGCGCTCGACGTCCACCGCGCACGGCAGCTCTTCGTAGTCGACCTCTACC
>JBKKCN010000308.1:0-2793 GCA_046712525.1 Candidatus Rokuibacteriota bacterium | reverse complement strand
AGGTCACCGTGTACACCGGCTCGCACGCGCACGGGCAGGGGCACGAAACCACGTTTGCCCAGCTCGCGGCCGACGAGCTCGGCATTCCCATGGACGACGTCGAGATCGTGCACGGTGACACCGGTACTGTGGCCTTCGGCATGGGCACGTACGGCAGCCGCTCCGCCGCGGTGGGCGGCACCGCGATCCACATGTCGATCAACTAGATCAAGGAGAAGGGCAAGTAGATCGCCGCCCATCTCCTGGAAGCCGCGCCCAACGACATCGAGTACGTCAACGGCCAGTTCCAGGTGAAGGGATTCCCCGGCAAGGCGGTGCCCTTCGGGCAGGTCGCGCTCACCGCGTACGTGCCCCACAACTATCCCGAAGGGCTCGAGCCCGGCCTCGACGAGACGAGCTTCTACGATCCGTCGAACTTCACCTTCCCCTTCGGCGCCCACGCGTGCGTGGTGGAGGTAGCGAAGGAGACGGGCGAGGTGAAGATCCTCCGCTATCTCGCGGTGGACGACGTCGGCAATGTGATCAGTCCCATGATCGTGGACGGCATGGTGCACGGCGGCATCGCGCAGGGCGTGGCGCAGGCGCTGTGGGAGAGCGCAGTGTACGACGACGGCAACGGCCAGCTCGTCACCGGCACCATGATGGACTATGCGCTGCCGAGGGCGGACATGCTGCCGATGTACGAGACCGACCGCACGGTGACGCCGTCGCCGGTGAACCCCCTCGGTATCAAGGGCGCCGGCGAGACTGGCACCATCGCCTCTACCCCCGCCGTGATGAACGCCGTCGTCGACGCGCTGTCCCCGCTCGGCGTGGACCACATCGAATCGATGCCCCTCACCCCCGAGCGCGTCTGGAAGACCATCCAGGCGGCCACGGCCGCCAAGAAATAACAGGAGACCGACATGTACCCTGCGGCGTTCGAATATCACGCTCCGGCCACGGTCAAGGAAGCTCTCGGTCTCCTCGGCACGCTCGAAGACGCCAAGATTCTCGCGGGTGGCCACAGCCTGGTGCCGATGATGAAGCTGCGCCTGGCGCAGCCCAAGCACCTCATCGACCTGCGCAAGGTGCCCGGTCTCACGAGCATCAAGGAAGACGGCGGCATGATCGCCATCGGCGCCATGGCCACCCAGTACGAGCTGGAGTCGTCGAAGGTGCTGAAGGCGAAGTGTCCGGTAATGTCGGAGACGGCGGCCATCATCGGCGATCCCCAGGTGCGCAACAAGGGGACCATCGGCGGCTCGCTCGCGCACGCTGATCCCGCCGCCGACATGCCGGCCACCGTCATCGCGCTCGGCGCCGAGTTCGTGTGCGAGGGGCCCAAGGGCCGGCGCACGGTGAAGGTGGACGACTGGTTTCAGGGGCTGATGACCACGGCCCTGCGCGAGGACGAGCTGCTCGTGGAGATTCGCGTGCCCGCGCTCGCCGCCGGCACGGGCGCAGCCTATCTGAAGTTCCCGCACCCGGCGTCGCGCTTCGCGGTGGTGGGCGCGGCCGCCCTCGTCACGCTCGACAAGGAAGGCAAGTGCACGAAGGCGTCCGTCGGTATCACCGGCGCGGGCACCAAGGCCGTGCGCGCCAAGACCGTGGAAGCGGCGCTCACCGGCAAGAAGCTCGATGCGGCGGCCATCGAGGCGGCTTCGCAGAAGGGTGCGGATGGCGTGGACGTGCAGGCGGATCTCCAGGGTTCCGTCGAGTACAAGTCGCACCTCTGCCGCGTCTTCGCCCGACGCGCCATCGAAGCCGCGGTTCAGCGCGCTAAGGGGTAAGCGGTCTCGCGTGACTCCGGGCGCCGGCGGAGGTGGGTCGGCCCGTGGGGGGCCGGCGACCACGTGGATGGTGGCCGAATCGGACCGAGGGCGGCTGGGCTTCATCGACACGCCGATGTGCGGTGTTAGTTGAGAGGGAAACGGGTCCCGGACCCCCACTGGCCGACCCGAATCCGCCGGCGCCCTTGGTGATCGGGCCACTTAGGAGACCTTCAACGCTTTGATCGCGGGCATCGTGTTGGCGGCGGGGTTTGCGCGGCGGATGGGGCGGCAGAAGCTGCTGCTCGTGTTGCACGGCAAGCCGGTGGTGCGGTGGAGTGTGGAGGCGGTGTTGCCGCACGTCGGGGATGTCGTCGTCGTGACGGGTCAGGACGATGTCGCGGTTCGCGAGGCGCTGAGCGGCCTTTCCGTCCGGTATGCGGTGAATCCGCGGCCCCAGGACGGGCAGGGGTCGTCCATCGCGACGGGTGTGCGTGCGCTGAAGCCGTGGACGGCGGCGGCGCTCGTGGTGCTGGGCGATCAACCCCGTCTGCCGCCCTCCGTCATTCCTGAGCTCCTCGCGGCGCGCACGCGCTCCGGCAAAGCGATCGTCACTCCCGTCTACGCGGGCACGCCGGGCACCCCGGTGCTCTTCGCCGCCGACGTCTTCCCGGAGCTGGCCGCACTCACGGGTGACGCGGGGGCGCACGGTGTGGTGGCCGCGCGGACAGACCGGGTGGAGGCGGTGGCGGTGGAGTCGCCGATGCCGCTCGACGTGGACACGCCGGAGGACTTTGCGCGCCTTCATGTAAGATAAGCGTCCATGCGCGAGGAAATCCGGAAGATCCAGTCGATGATGGAGTCCGCGGAGTACGTGACGGATGCCCCCGTCGCCACCTCCGTGCATCTGGCTCTTCAGCTCAAGAAGCCGCTGCTCATCGAAGGGCACGCGGGCGTGGGCAAGACCGAAGTGGCCAAGGTGATGTCGCGCGTGCTCGGCACCAACCTCATCCGCCTGCAGTGCTATGAAGGGCTCGACGCC
>JBKKCN010000307.1:0-8402 GCA_046712525.1 Candidatus Rokuibacteriota bacterium | reverse complement strand
GGTGGCTGCCGTCGCTGTGTACGCCCGAAGAGGCGGCGGCGGGACGCGTGGTCATCGAAGAGTCCGCGGCGCGCGCGGGGCGCTCGATCAGCAGCGAGCACTTCGGCATGAGCATCGGCTACGCGAGCGCGCCCCTCGATCCCGACACCGCGCGCGTGATGGCCGCGCGCCGTCCCCGTGCGCTCGAGCTGACGCCGGTGGGCTTGCCCGCGTTGCGAGCGCTCATGGAGCGCTTCATCGCCGTCGGCTTCTCGAAGTTCGTCGTGCGCCCGGTGGTCGCTCCCAAGTCGTGGCGCGCCGAGCTGGAGGCCCTGTCGGCGGCGGTGGGTGACCTCCAGAGCAAGGGGATGGAGGCGAGCCCGGACGCCAAGCTGCCTCCGCTCACCGCTGAGCAGATCCGCGACACGCTGGAGCGCGTACGGCGGTAAGACTCGCCGACTCGGGTGTGCGCTGAGCTCGTAACGCGTGGCCGCGCTCGCCCTCTGGCGCTTCGGTACCGGGTGTTAGCGGGTGTGCGGCGTGATGACGCGGGCGGCGGCGGCTGACACGGACTCCAGCGGCTCGAGCGCGGAAAGCCGATCGTCGATATCGGCTTCGGTCGCGAACCACCCTCCCCGCGGCCGGCCGTTGATCGTCGCCGCGTGCCGCAGCGCCTCGGCGAGGACGCGGCGAGGGGCGTCGTAACCCATGGAGCGGAGCACTTCCACCGCCTTGAGATCGGCGGCGGTTTCCTGGTCGCGCGTGTAGGCGCGCACCAGCAGCGGGTTGACGAGAAAATCGACGAGACCGGCGCCGGGGACGATGAAGCCGAGCACCGTGAACCCTGCCGACAGCCCCAGCGACAGCGCCCGGCGCCGGCCGGAATGCCCGAGCAGCTCGTGCGCGACCTCGTGCGCGACGAGCGCATCCACGACGTGCGGCGGCTGCCGCGTCAACCCTTCCGAGAAGTAGAAGGTCGCGTCGTCCGCGGTGTACGCGCTCACGTCGCGGGTGCGAATGAGGGCGAAGGAGTAGCGGGCGGGATCATCACTGGCGGCACGCGCCGCGCGATAGAGCGAGGCCGCCACTGCCTTCGTCTCCGGATCCGACGGCGAGGGGTAGTAGGCGTGGTCCGGGACGCTGGCGCAGCCGGTGAAGGCGAGCAGGGTGACGAAGACAGCGTAGCGGCGCATGAACCATCCTAGGCGGCACCGGGGGGGAAGCACGTGAAAATAATGACGGGCCCGGTCTCACGGTCGCGGTTGCTTCGAGCCCAGCCGGCGCTAGAATTGCGGGCGATGCGCGTGTCCATCCTGCCGTCGGGTGCGTTGCTCACCGACGCGGCATCCGGCGAGGCCGAGGCGACCGACGGCCTGTCCGTCGCCGCCCGCGCCCGTGTCCTCCGGGCTTTCACGCGTGGGCCCGGCCATGCCCTCCTCGACCTGGGCGCTACCGAGCTCGAGGCACCGCTCGTTGCTCCCCTCGTATACCTGCGCGACATCGGCCGTGCGTTCGTGACGCGGCTGTGCGCGGTGACGGATCTCGAGGAGCGGCGCGAGCGCGTCGAGGTCGATTGCCCCCCGGACGAGCGCGCGCGGCTCGCGGCCGCCGTCCCGCCCATGGACGGCGGCGAGTACGTCGACGTCGACTGGATCGCGGCGCGCTGGGCCGACATCAACGAGGCGTTCGCCGACGAGATCCGCGCGTACCGCGGCAGCGTCGGCGAGTGGCTGCGCGCGCGCCATCCCTCGTGGCACACCGTCGGCAAGGTCTGCCTGCATCTGGCCGAGAACCGCGGGGACGAGGAGCACCCGTTCGGCTTCCTCGCCACCTATGCGGTGCGCGCGGGCGCCGGCGGCAAGGTGCAGCATCGCCCGCTTGCGCGCGCGCTCGAGGAATCCTCCGCGCGCGGTGACCGCCAGGGGCTGCTGCACCTGCTGGTGCCGCTGCAGCGTGCCGCCGAGCAGATCCCGTGGCTGGCCGAGCTCGTCGACTCGGGCGCAATCTACGAGGCGATGGCGTGGACGCCCGCCCAAGCGCACCATTTCTTGAAATCGATTCCCACACTTGAAGCGGCCGGGCTCGTCGTGCGCGTCCCCGACTGGTGGCGCCCGCGGCGGCCGCCGCGGCCGGAGGTCACCGTGCGCGTGGGCGAGAAGAAGCCGAGCGCCGTCGGGATGGAGGCCCTCCTCGACTTCTCGGTGGGCGTCGCGGTGGGCGACGACAAGCTGACGGCGGCCGAGGTGCGCCAGCTCCTGGCGTCGTCATCGGGAGGTCTCGTGCGGCTGCGCGGGCAATGGGTGGAGCTGGACCGCGAGCGGCTGCGCGAGGTACTCGCTCACTGGGAGGGCGTCAGGCGCCAGGCTGAAGAAGGTGGATTGTCCTTTCTCGAAGGCATGCGCCTGCTCGCGGGCGCGGCTCCGACGGCCGACGGCGCCGCTGCGCTGGAGGCGGGCGAGGGGTGGTCGCGCGTCGAAGCCGGCTCGTGGCTGGCGCGCACGCTGGAAGGCCTGCGAGGACCCGCGGGGCTTGCGGCCACGGACCCCGGCACGGACCTTCACGGCACGTTGCGCCCCTATCAAAAGATCGGCGTGTCGTGGCTGGCCTTCGCCTCGTCGCTCCGACTCGGGGTCTGCCTGGCCGACGACATGGGCCTGGGCAAGACCATTCAGGTGCTGGGGCTGCTGCTCCTGCACAAGCGCCGCGCGCGCGGCGGCGAGCCGCCGCACCTGCTGGTGGCGCCGGCCTCGCTCCTCGCGAACTGGCAGTCCGAGATCGATCGCTTCGCGCCCTCGCTGACGACGGTCGTGGCGCACCCGTCCGTCATGCCGGCGCGCGAGCTCGCGGCGCTCGCCGACGCCGATCTCGCCGGCACGGATCTGGTCATCACCACATACGGGACGCTCGCGCGCGTGGAAGCGTTGCGGACGCGGCAATGGTCGCTCGCGGTCATCGACGAGGCGCAGGCGATCAAAAACCCCGGGGCGCGGCAGACGCGCGCGGTGAAGGCGCTGAAGGCGCACGCGCGCATCGCGCTCACCGGCACGCCCGTGGAGAATCGTCTCGGTGACCTGTGGTCGATCTACGATTTCCTCGACCCCGGCCTCCTCGGCTCCGCGCGCGAGTTTTCCGCGTTCGCCAGGCGGCTGGACGAGCGTCGAGACCCGAGCTACGCCCCCTTGCGCCGGCTGATTCAGCCCTATCTCTTGCGCCGGCTCAAGACCGACCGCTCCGTGGTGGCCGACTTGCCCGACAAGACCGAGGTGAAGGCGTTCTGCCTTCTGTCCGCACGCCAGGCGGCGCTCTATCAGAAGACCGTCGACGAGCTGGAGACCTCCCTCGCCGATCTCACGCAGGGCATCGAGCGGCGCGGACAGGTTCTCGCGTATCTCATGCGGTTCAAGCAGATCTGTAACCATCCCGCGCACTGGCTGGGGCAGGGCGCGTGGGACGAGGCGGGCAGCGGCAAGCTGGCGCGGCTGCGCGAGATCGTGGAGGCGGTGGCAGCCAAGCAGGAGAAGGTGCTCGTGTTCACGCAGTTCCGTGAGGCCACGGAGCCGCTGGCGGCGTTCCTGACGGCCGTGTTCGGCCGCCCCGGGCTCGTGCTCCACGGCAGCACGCCCGTGCGCGCGCGCGGAGGCCTCGTGCGGCGCTTCCAGGAGGACGACACGGTGCCGTTCTTCGTGCTGTCGCTGAAGGCGGGCGGCTCCGGCCTCAACCTGACCGCCGCCTCGCACGTGGTGCACTTCGACCGCTGGTGGAACCCCGCCGTCGAGGACCAGGCGACCGACCGCGCCTACCGCATCGGCCAGCACCGCAACGTGCTCGTCCACAAGCTCGTGTGCCGCGGCACCGTCGAGGAGCGCATCGACCGCCTCATCGAGGACAAGCAGAAGATGGTGCGCGGCGTGCTTGCCGGCGGTGGTGCGGAGACACTGTTGACCGAGATGACCGACGACGAGCTGATGGCGATGGTCGCGCTCGATCTGAGTCGGGCCACGGCGGAGGCCTGAGGATGCCGCGCTTCGGCGGCGGGGACTGGCAGTACTACCCGCCCTATGTGTCGGTGGCGGAGAAGAAAGCCGACGGTGCGCGCGCGCTGGCGAAGCTGCTGAAGAAGAGCAAGCGCGCGGCGGAGCCGGTCGTCATCACGCACCGTAAGCGGCAGCTCTGCACCACGTTCTGGGGCACGGCGTGGTCCGACAACCTCCAGCGCTACGCCGACCTCGCCAGCCGCCTGCCGCGTGGGCGCGCGTATCTCCGCAACGGCTCGGTGCTCGACATGGTGATCGCGGGCGGCCGCATCGAGGCGCACGTGGCCGGCAGCGAGCTGTACCGGGTCACGATCGGCATCGCGCCCCTGGTAAAAACCGCGTGGCGCCGCGTGGTCACACGCTGCACGGGACGGATCGGCTCACTCGTCGGCCTGCTGCGCGGTGAGCTGTCCGACGACGTCCTCGCCGTGCTCACGCACGCGAAGGACGGGCTGTTCCCCGAGCCGCGTGAGATGACGCTGGACTGCTCGTGCCCCGACTCGGCCGAAGTATGCAAACACATCGCCGCGGTGCTCTACGGTGTGGGCATCCGCCTCGACGCGAAGCCGGAGCTGTTCTTCGTGCTGCGCCAGGTGGATCAAGCGGAGCTGCTCAGCTCGGCGACCGCCGGCGCCGTGGGGCGCGCGCGCCCCGTGGAGGGCAAGCGCAGCGCGAGCGAGCGATTGTCCGCTGTGTTCGGCATCGAGCTGGAGGACGCGCCGTCGGCGCGCGCAACCCGCCGGCCGAAAGGCAAGCCCGTTTCCAAGCGGAGACGTTGAGCGCTCGTCGCGGTTGCCGTATCGTGGCGCCATGAAGGCGCCACCTCTTGCGCTCTGGCGGATGACGCGGGTTCGATACGATCGCCTCATCGATGCCGGTATCTTCGGTCCGGAGGATCGGGTCGAGCTCCTCGACGGTTTGCTCGTTGTTCGGGAGCCGCAAGGCGGACGCCACGCCACGGCCGTCGCCCTCGTGCGGGCCGCCCTCGAGAAGGCCTTTGGCCGGGCGTTCTACGTGCGCGAAGAGAAGCCCATCGCTCTCGACGACCAATCGGAGCCGGAGCCCGATGTTGTCGTGGTCCCCGGCCGGCCGCGTGACTACCGGGACGCCCATCCCTCACAGCCTGTGCTCGTCGTGGAGGTTGCCGACACCTCGCTCGCGCTCGACCGGTTGCGTAAGGGCGGCCTCTACGCACGGGCCGGCGTTGCGGACTACTGGGTGCTCAACCTGATCGACGAAGTTCTGGAGGTGTATCGCCAGCCGGTGCGCGCGGCGTCGGCGCGCTATGGATGGAAGTACGACTCGGTCCGTCTGCTCAGGCGCAACGCGCTCGTCACGCCGCTCGCTGCGCCCAGCGCCCGCATTCGCGTCGCCACCCTGCTGCCCTGACCTGACTCACGCAGGGTACACGGCGAGGCCGACGGCGCGTGCCGCCGCGGCCAGCCGCGCGTCGAACGCCGCCATCGACGCCGCTCGAGCGGAGAGTGCCAACGCGAGGTGAAGTGCGTCGCTCGCACGGAGCGGCGTTCCCGTCAATGCGAGCAGCAGGTGCTCGGCACGACGGTGGACTTCGCGGGTCATCTCGACGTGCTGGTACGGCGGGCCCGTGACGCTTTCGATGACCTCGCGATGCATCCGGAGCGCCTGTTCCGCGGTGACCGCGCCGTGGCGCACACGGCGTGACAACGCAGACGCGATCTCGGTCACTCCGAGATCGGACACCAGGAGGTCATCCCGTTCCTGGACGAGCCGCATCAAGTCGGCGCTCTCCGGCTCGCGCAGATACAGCTTGAGAAGCGCGCTGGTATCGCAGTAGAGCGGCCCCGGCAGCGCCAAGCGGTATCCGACTTCCCGCTCGCGAAGCCGAGCCCGCGCGCGCGTTCTAGTAGCGAGCGTCGTCGCGAATCTCGGCCAACGTGGTGGAAAGGGGCGGATCGAACACCGGCATCCTGCGGCGGATCGCCGCCAAGTTCGGAATGCCTTTGCCGCGCGGGGGATCGGGCGGCACGAGCTTGGCGACGGGCCGACCGTGCTCGGTGATCAGCACCTCGCGGCCCTTCTTGACCTCGTCGAGAAGTGCGGACAGGTTCTGACGGGCTTCGCGGACGCCTGCGGTTCGCATGACCAAGTGTGCTACATGTAGCACATTGCAGTCAAGCCGCGTGCTACACCTGCGCGATGGTAGGCGCCTCTCCGGCCACGGTGGTGCGTCGCATGTCGCGCGGCTGGTTGTCGTCGTAGCGGCGCACGCGGTGCATCATCTGGCGGTTGTCCCAGATGACCAGGTCCCACGGACGCCAGTGGTGCACGTAGACGAACTTCGACTGGGTGGCGTGCTCGTTGAGGTCGCGTAACAGGATGCGCGCCTCCGGCATCGGCATGCCGACGATGCCGCCCGCGTGGGACGACAGGTAGAGCGACTTGCGGCCCGTCACGGGATGCGTGCGGACGAGGCGCTGGCGCACGGGGCGGAACATCGCCCGCTCCTCGTCCGTGTAGTCGAGGAAGCCCAGGGAGCCGCGCGAGTACATCAGCGAGTGCTCGCACACGAGATCCTCGACGAGCGCTTTCGTGGCCGCATCGAGCGCATCGTAGGCCGCGCGCATGTCGGCGAACTCCGTGTTGCCACCCACCGGGTTCACCACGCGCGCCGACAGCAGGGAATACTTCGCGGGGACGGGACGGAACGAGCTGTCGGAGTGCCAGAGCATGTTGCCCAGGTTGAAGAGCCGCTGCCGGGAATCCCGGTCCAGGGGCATGCCATCACGGCCGAGGTTGGACACGTCGTTCATCCCCGTCGGCAGGCGCTTGTCCTCGGGCTTCGTGATGTTGCCGCCGCGCGCGTCCTCGATCGACCCGAAGTTCCGGCTGAAGGCGATCTGCTGCTCGTCGGTGATCTTCTGGTCGTGGAAGACGAGTACGGCATAGCGGTCCATCCCGGCGTTGATGACCGCCACCTCGTCGGGCTTGAGCGCTGTGCTGATGTCGATGCCGGACACCTCGCCGACGAACACGGGATGGATCTGCTGGATAGAAATGCCCATGGGCGCAAGCTTATCGCATCTTCGCGGCGCGCTGTCCAGAGCCGGCGACGACCGTGAAGCCGGCGGCATCCCGTTTGCAAAAACGACTTTCATGCGGGCGGAGACGCGGTCGTTTGCCTCGCGGGTCCTTCTCGTCGCCGGCGTCGCGGGGGCGGCGCTCGCGACCATTGCCATGGTCTGGTATGCGGGCAACATCCTCCTCACGGTCTTCGCCGGCTTGCTGCTGGCGGTGGGGCTCGGCGGGCTCGCCGATTGGGTAAGGTCGCGTACCGGCCTCCGTCGCGGGGTGGCGCTCGCGATCGTCGTCTTCACCGTGCTGGCTGTCATGGCCGCGGGCGGCTGGGCGATCGGCGCCACCGCGGCGACACAGGTCAGGGAGCTGATCGCGACGCTGCCGGACGCGATCGAGCACTTCAAGTCCACCGTGGGCGAGACGGCGGTGGGCCGCTTCGTCCTCGAGCGCGTTCCCGATAGCAGTGCCGCCACCGACGAGACGGCGAAGAAGGCGCCATGGTGGGCGCTGAGCCTGACCCTGGACGTCATCACGGGCCTGGCGCTGATGGGCTTCATCGCGCTCTTCGTGGCCGCGGATCCGGAGCTGTACGCGCGCGGGGTGGTGCGCCTGCTCCCGCAGCGTCGGCGGCGCCGCATGCGGGAATTGATGGCGGAGCTCGACTCCCGGATGCGCCGCTGGCTGCTCGGCAAGCTCGTCACGATGGTGGTCATCGCGGGCGTGACCTGGGCCGGCCTCGCGTTCATCGGCGTTCCGATGGCGCTGGCGCTCGGCATGCTGGCGGGGGTGCTCAACTTCATTCCTTACGTCGGCCCCCTCGTCGCCTTCGTCCCTGCCATGCTGCTCGCGCTGATGCAGGGCGGGCCCGGCACCATGGGTGCTGTGGCCGGCCTGTGGGTCGGGGTGCAAACGCTGGAGGGCTACATCCTCACGCCGCTGATCGACCAGAAAGCGGTGGACGTGCCGCCCGCTCTGCAACTCTCGGCGCTCGCGGTGGCCGGCACCACGATGGGCACGATGGGAATCGTGCTCGGCGCGCCCCTCACGGCAGTGATCTTCGTGCTGGTGCAGCGCCTCTACGTCGAGGACGCGCTGGGCGATGACATCGACGCCCCCATGGACGACCGGCCCGTGCGCGCGGCCTAGGAGCGTGTCGGAGAAATGCCCCGGTGCCGAGCGCGAGACCGGGGCCTCTCACGTGCGGTTGACCGAGGATTTCTCTCGGTGCAGCCGGCGAAGTTTGGTGTAGTGGCGGCATGACCACGCCCCGCCGAGAGCCAGCCGCGTCCGAGCAAGTGCCGCTGATCACCGAGGAGTGTACGGCGAAGGCGT
>JBKKCN010000306.1:0-4912 GCA_046712525.1 Candidatus Rokuibacteriota bacterium | reverse complement strand
ACCTCCGGAATGGCGCGCACGATCATGCGGTCGAAATCCGGCTTGCCGCCGAAGTAGTCGGGGTTGGCCTCCAGCACGATGCGGTCGTCCTTCGTCCTCGACACGAAGCGCACGGGCCCGGTGCCGACGGGCTTGGCGTTGAAGGTGTCGGCGCCCACCGCCTCAACATACTTCTTCGGCACGATCTGGCCGCCGTAGAAGGCCAGCCGCGCCGGCAGCAGCGGATCAGGCTTCTTGGTGATCATCACGACGGTGTTCGGATCCGGTGCCTCCACGCGCTCGATCGTCGTCAGGACCGTGGCCACGCGGGTCTTCATATTGGGATCCCACGAGCGCTCCAGGCTGTATTTCACATCGGCGGAGGAGAAGGGATCGCCGTTGTGCCACTTCACGCCCGACCGCAGCTTGAACGTCCACGTGGTCGGATTCGTCAGCTTCCACTCCGTGGCAAGCGCAGGGTGGAGCTTGCCATCCGGATGACGGGCGACGAGGTTGTCGAAGAGGTTCAACGAGATCCGGATGTCGTTGGACGAGGTGCTGAAGTGAGGGTCGAACTTCGAGATGTCGCCGCCCTGGGCGACGACGAGCTCGCGTTTGGCAGTCGTCTGTGCCTGCGCCGACACCGGCAGCGTGGCGGGCAGCAGGGCGGCGGCGCCGAGCACGCCGGTCGTTTTCAAAAGGTCACGTCGGGTGAGATCGTTCATAAACACCTCCGGGAAGAGTGGTGCTATTTGTGGTCAAGCGGGTCCGGCTGTCAAGGTCCCTCGCACCGGAGGTCAGACCAGGATGAAGACCGACGTGCTGCTGGTCCCGATGAGCGCGCGGTACGCCGAGATGCGGGCGGCGGCGCTGGCTGCGGAAGAAGCGGGCTTCGACGGTCTGTGGACGTGGGATCACCTGCGTGATCCAGAGGCACCGGCCGGTCCGGGCGTGCCGGAGGCGTGGACCGTGCTCACGGCGCTGGCGGAGGTCACGCGCCGCATCGCGCTGGGTCCGCTCGTGCTCAACGTCGCCAATCGCCATCCCGGCGTGCTCGCCAACATGGCGGCCACGTTGCAAGCGGTCTCCGGCGGCCGCCTGCTGCTGGGGCTCGGCGCCGGCGGCAGTCGTCATACGCCGTACGCGGCTGAACAGAAGGCGATGGGAGCGGACGTCGAGCCCGACGCGGTGCGGGCGCGGCGCGTCGGCGAGGCCATCGACCTCATGCGCCGGCTATGGTCCGGCGAGGGGGGATTTCTCCGGCCCGAGCCCCCGCCGCCGATCATCGTGGGCGGCTTCGGTCCCAGGATGGCGGCCATCGCGGGCCGCCACGGCGACGGGTTCAACACCCAGGCGATGCACCCACAACTCGGCGACCTCACGCGCATCGCCCGCGAGGCGCACGCGGCGGCGGGGCGCGAGGCATCGCCCTTCAGCGTCACCGTGTTCGCGGGCATGGAGGAGCGCTGGCTCAAGCCGGACTCGCGCGCGCGGCAGATGCTCGCGCGTGTCGGCGTGGACCGGGTGATCCTGCTCCTCGCGCCCCCGTACGACGTGGCCGCGATCCGTCGCGCCAAGGCGGTACTTCCTTGTCCCCCCTCACGCGCTCGACTACCTTCGCTGCCATGCGAACACTGCGGACGGCAGCGCGATGGCTGGCGGCAGTGGGAGTGGTAGGTGTGTGCGGGCTCGCGCTCGTGGACGTGGCGGCGGCTCAATCCACCGAAGCCGAGGTGGCGAAGGCGCTGAGACTCGAGTGGAAGCCCAGCACGCAGCGACGAGGGATCGAGGGCTTCGTCTACAACGACTCGCAGTACCGGATCGGCCTCATGCGGTTGAAGCTCGAGGTCCGCGACGGCGCTTCCACGCCGACGCAGATGCATGCGTGGGTGTACGGCAACATCGCGGCGCAGGGCCGCTCGCCCTTCTGGGCGCGGCTGACTCAGCCCGGCGAGGTGGTGGAGGTGACGATCGAATCCTTCAGGCTCATCGCCCGCGACGTCGTCCCCGACTCTCAGTCGCCTTGATTGTCAGTTCACGCGGCGCGCGCGTCCGGCCCAGTAAGGTTCGCGCAGCTTGAACTTCTGGAGCTTGCCGGTGGCCGTGCGCACGAGCGCGTCCCGCACCTCGATGGAGGTCGGGCACTTGTAGTGCGCCATCCGGCTTCGACAATGCTGGATGAGGTCGCCCTCGGTGGCGGCCGCGCCCGCACGCAGCACGACGAGCGCCTTGATGGTCTCGCCCCACTTCTCGTCCGGCACGCCGATGACGGCGACCTCCGCCACCGCCGGGTGCTGGAACAGGCAGTCCTCGACCTCGATGGACGACACGTTCTCGCCGCCGGTGATGATCACGTCCTTCTTGCGATCGCTGATGGCGACGTAGGCGCCCTCGCGATAGCCGCCGTCGCCCGTGTGGAACCAACCGTCGGCGATCGCCTTGGCGGTCTCCTCCGGCTGCTCCCAGTACCCCTCGAAGACGTGGTTGGAGCGCGCCAGCAGCTCGCCTTCGGCATCCACACGCACGCGCACACCCATCGCAGGCACGCCTGCACGAGACAGGCGTCGCGCACGCTCTGCTGCGTCGAGACCATCCCACTCCGCGGGCGCACGGTTGATGGTGAGCAGCGGCGAGGTCTCCGTGAGCCCGTAAATCTGGATGAACTCCCAGCCCAGCTCGGTCTCGACCCGCTCGATGGTCCTCGAGGGTGGCGGCGCGCCCGCAATCACGACGCGCACGCGGCCACGCCCGGGCACGGCCGCCCCCTTGCCGCGCCGGGCGGCGGCGGCCTCCAGCACGGCGGCGATGACAGCGGGGGCACAGTTGAGAATCGTCACGCCCTCGGCCTCGATGCGGCGCAGGATCTCCTCCCCGTCGATCCTACGGATGATGACCTGGCGCACGCCCATGCTCGTCACCGCGTACGGCATGCCCCAGCCGTTGCAGTGGAAGGTGGGCAACGTATGCAGGTACACGTCGCGGTCGTTGAGGGCCAGGTGCCAGCCGAAGGTGACGGCGCTCAGCCAGAAGTTGCGATGCGTCAGCTGCACGCCCTTGGGCCGCGCGGTCGTCCCCGACGTGTAGTTGATGGAAGCGGTGGCGTTCTCGTCGGCGGTCCGCAGCCGCGGCCGGGCGTCTGTGCGAAGAAAGCACTGCTCGTCGGTGGCGGCGCCCAGCACGATGCGGTGCTTGATGGGAATCCCGCGCAGCGGCTCGTCGAGCTCGGGATCGACGAGAAGCACGGAGGCGCCGGAGTGCTCGAGGATGTACCGGATCTCCTCTGGATTGAGCCGGAAGTTCACCGGCACCAGGATGCGTCCGAACACGCTGACGCCGAAGAGGCTCACGAGGAAGCGCGCCGAGTTGGGCGAGACGACAGCGACGCGCTCGTTCTCCCCCACTCCGAGGTCGTCGAGCGCGGCGGCGAGGCTCCGCGCCATTTCGCCGAACCGTGCATAGGTGAAGCGGCCGAGGCCGCCGCCGGGCGGGGTCGGCTCGTCCACGACGGCCTCGCGGTCGCCGTAGACGGTCTCCCCGCGTTCGAGAAAATCGCCGAGAGTGAGGGGAACGAGCATGGCCGTCGACCTCCGTGAGCGGGAAGATAGCACGCGGCGGCGGAGCCAGCTCGCGCCTTGACTCGCCGTGCCGCACGGGACACCATTCGACCTCGTGACCACGTCGGGCGCGCTCGCCGGTCTCACCGTCCTCGACCTCGCCACCTTCATCGCCGCGCCCTTCTGTTGCACCCTGCTCGGTGAGTTCGGCGCCGACGTCATCAAGGTGGAGCAACCCGGCCGCGGCGACGACCTGCGCCGGCTCGGCACACCCGCGCGCGAAGGACTCTCCTACTGGTGGCTCGTGGAGTCACGCAACAAGAAGTCGATCACGTGCAACCTGCGCGTGCCCGAGGGCCAGGCGCTGATCAAGCGCCTCGCCGCCGGCACCGACATCGTGGCCGAGAACTTCCGTCCCGGGACGATGGAAGGCTGGAACCTCGGCTGGGACCAGCTGCGCGCCGAGAATCCCGCGCTCGTCATGGTGCGTATCTCCGCCTTCGGCCAGACCGGGCCCTACCGCGAGCGGCCCGGCTTCGGTCGCATCGCGGCCGCGATGGGCGGCCTCAGCTACCTCTCGGGGTATCCCGACCGGCCGCCGGTGACGCCCGGCACGCCGACCATCCCCGACTACCTCGCGGGCGCGCTCGCGGCCTTCGGCGCCCTCGCCGCCGTCGAGCACCGCCGGCGCACCGGCGAAGGGCAGGTCGTGGACGTCGCGCTCTACGAGCCGATGCTGAGGATGCTCGACGAGATGATCCCCGTGCACGCCGCCACGGGCTACGTGCGCGAGCGCATCGGCTCCGCCACGGAGTACGTCGTGCCCCACAACCACTACCAGTCACGCGACGGCCGCTGGATCGCCATCGCATGCACGAACGACCGCATGTTCGAGCGCCTCGCACAGGCCATGAGCCGCCCCGCCCTCGTCGATACGTTCCCGTCCATGGCCGAGCGCATCCGGCGCCGTACCGAGCTGGACGGTCTCGTGCAGGCGTGGGTAGGTTCCATCGACGCGGCGAAGGCCCTCGCGGTGCTGAAGGCGGCGGAGGTGCCGTGTGGATTGGTGGCGAGCGTGAAGGACCTCTTCGAGGATCCGCACGTGCGCGCCCGCGAGAACATCGTGCAGATGCCGAGTCCTCTCGGCGGCCTGCTCGCCATGGCCGGCATCGTGCCGAAACTGACGGTGAGCCCAGGACACATCGAGCACACCGGCCCCGTGGAGGTGGGCGCGCACAACGAGGAGATCTACTGCGGCCGCCTCGGTCTCACCCGCGACGATCTGCACGCGCTCGCCGAGCGCGGTGTCGTGTAGGAATCCGGGCGATAAACGGGGAACGTCGGTCGTGCGTGAGGCGCCGTCGAGGGCGCCTCACGCA
>JBKKCN010000305.1:0-4777 GCA_046712525.1 Candidatus Rokuibacteriota bacterium | reverse complement strand
GGGGGAGCGGCGACGCTCCCCCCGACCACTAAAATCATGACGCGCCTGCGACCGGTCGTCGTCGTTCACTATCACGAGGTCAGCCTCAAGCGGGGCAACCGGCCGCTCTTTCTGCGCCACCTCGTCCGGAATCTGGAAAAGGCGACCGGCGATGTCGGGCCCGCGCGCGTGCACCAGCTCTCGGGGCGCATTCTCATCGACCTCGAGGGCAACGCCGCCCCGGACGTCGCGCGCGACCGGGTGCTCCGTGTGTGCGGCGTGGCGAGCGCGGCGCTCGCCTACCGCGTGCCGTCCACCATCGACGCCATGAAAGGCGTGATCGCGCGCCTGGTGGAGGAACGCGAGTTCCCGAGCTTCCGGATCACCGCCCGCCGCGCCTTCAAGACGTATCCGCTCTCGAGCGTGGAGATGAACCGCGAGCTGGGCGCCTTCGTCCTCTCCCTGGTGAAGAGCCGGGTCGATCTCGAGCACCCCGCCCTCACGATCCACGTGGAGGTGCTACCGGCGGAGACCTTCGTGTCCCTGGACCGCGTCAACGGTCCCGGCGGACTGCCCGTGGGCGCGAGCGGGACGGTGGCCGCGCTCCTGTCGGGCGGCATCGACTCGCCGGTGGCGGCGTGGCGGATGATGAAGCGCGGCTGCCGCGTCGTCTTCGTCCACTTCCACAGCGTGCCGTACCTGCCCGCCACTTCGCAGGACAAGGCGCGCGTGCTCGTGCAGCGCCTGACGGAGTGGCAGTACCTCTCCCGCCTCTTCTTCGTCCCCTTCGGCGAGATCCAGCGCGAGGTGGTGCTCAGCGTGCCGCCGCCCGCGCGCGTGGTGGTGTATCGCCGGCTGATGATCCGCATCGCGGAGGCGATCGCGGCGAGCACGGGGGCGCTCGCGCTCGCGACGGGAGAGAGCCTCGGGCAGGTCGCCTCGCAGACGCTCCAGAATATCGCCGCCATCGACGAGGCGGCCACGGTGCCGGTGCTGCGTCCTCTCATCGGCATGGACAAGCTCGAGATCACCGACGAGGCGCGGCGGCTCGGGACCTTCGAGACCTCCATCGAGCCCGACGCCGACTGCTGCACGCTCTTCGTGCCGCGCCATCCGTTCACGCGCATGTCGCACGACGAGGTGCGGGAGGCCGAGGCGCGGTTGGATATCTCGCGCCTGGTGGCGGCGGGCGTGGAGGGCGCCGTCATGGAGACGTTCGAGTACCCGGTGCGCCGCCCGGCCACGGTGGCGTCCGTGGCGCCATGACGCCGTCGCTGACCTTCCTGGGTGCGGCGGGGACCGTGACGGGCGCCAAGTTTCTCCTGGAGGCGCCGGACGCCCGCGTGCTGCTCGAGTGCGGGATGTTTCAGGGCCTGCGCGAGCTGCGCGAGCGCAACTGGCAGCCGCCACCCTTCGCCGCGCGCTCACTGCAGGCGATTCTCCTCTCCCACGCGCACATCGATCACTCGGGCTACCTGCCGCGAGTGGTGCGCGAGGGGTTCGAAGGCCCCGTCTTCTGCTCGCCCGGGACTGCGGACTTGTTGAAGGTCATGCTGCCCGACGCCGCGCACCTGCAGGAGGAGGAGGCGGAGTTCCGCAACCGCAAGGGCCGGACGAAGCATCGGCCCGCGCTGCCTCTCTTCACCGCCGAGGACGCGCAGCGCACGCTGCGCCAGGTGCGGCCGGTGCCGTTTGACGAGCGCTTCGTGCCCGCGCCGGGCGTGGAGGCCGTGCTCCGGCTGTCCGGACACATCCTCGGCGCCTCCATCGTGCAGGTGACCACGAACGGCCGCCGGCTCGTGTACTCCGGCGACCTCGGCCGCTACGACGTACCCGTCATGCGTGACCCGGAGGTGATCGAGCACACGGACACGCTGCTGGTGGAATCCACGTACGGCAACCGCGTGCACCCCAGGGACGACGGCACGCCCGTCGTCGCGGCGGCCGTCGGGCGCGCCGTGGAGCGGCGGGGCTGGCTGCTCATTCCCGCCTTCGCCATCGGCCGCACGCAGGATCTGCTCTACATGCTGCGCGAGCTGGAGGAGGCAGGCAGAATCCCGGAGATTCCCGTGTACCTCGACAGCCCGATGGCGATCGAGGCCACGAAGATCTATGCCGCGCATCCGGAAGAGCACGACACGGCCACGGCGAAGGTCACCGCCGCCAGCGGCACGCCGTTCACTCCGTCTCGCTTTGCCGTCACGCGCACCGCGGAGGAATCCAAGCGGCTGAACGGAATGGACGGTCCGCTCATCGTCATCGCGGGCAGCGGCATGGCCACCGGCGGCCGCATCCTGCATCACCTGCAACATCAGGTCAGCGACGAGCGCACCACCGTGCTCTTCGTGGGGTATCAGGCGGCGGGCACGCGCGGCCGGCTGCTCCGGGACGGCGCAAAGACCCTCCGGCTCTTCGGTGAAGAGGTGCCCGTGCGGGCCGCCGTCCTCGCTACCGACGCGCTCTCCGCGCACGCCGACCAGGCGGAGCTCCTGCGCTGGCTCAAGGGCTTCACGAAGCCGCCCCACATGACCTACTGCGTCCACGGTGAGCCGCAGGCCGCCGTCGCGCTGCAGAAGGCGATCGAGGAGCAGTTGCGCTGGCCCTGCGAGGTGGCTGCCGACGGCCAGAACGTGTCCGTCTGAGCCTTGCGGATATCGAGGCGCGTCCCGGGTTCCCCGGGACGCGTCCGAGCGTTGGGGGTCTTAGGGGGCCCTTCTAGGCCCCCTAATCAACTAAGCCCGAGATGTAGGGCGCTTGACGGGTGCGGACACAATGGGTATGGTGCTTGGCGATGGCGATGATCGCGCTGGGCGCCGACCACGCGGGGTATGAGCTCAAGCAGATTCTCAGCCAGTGGCTATCCGAGCAGGGTCACCTCGTGTCGGACTTCGGCACCCATTCCACCGCCTCCGTCGATTACCCGGACATCGCGGCGGCGGTCGCGCGTGCGGTGCGGGTGGGGGCGGCCGAGCGCGGCCTGCTCGTGTGCGGCTCGGGCGTCGGCATGGCGATCGCGGCCAACAAGGTGGCCGGCATCCGCGCCGCGGTGGCGGGAGATGTGGTGACGGCGCGGCTGTGCCGGGAGCACAACGACACTAACGTGCTCGCGCTCGGCGCGCGGGCCGTCAGTTGCGAGGCCGCCATCGCCATCGTGCACGCGTGGCTGGAGACGGCCTTCGCAGGCGGGCGCCACGCCCGCCGCGTGGAGAAGCTCGATGTCCTCGACGGCACGCGCAAGGAGAATGTCGTCGATGTTACGGCTGGCTGACGTCGATCCGGAAGTGGCCAAGGCGCTGCGCGAGGAAGCGCAGCGGCAGAACCGCAATCTGGAGCTGATCGCCTCCGAGAACTTCGTCTCCGAAGCGGTGCTGGAGGCGACGGGCTCCGTGCTCACCAACAAGTACGCGGAGGGCTACCCCGGCCGCCGCTACTACGGCGGCTGCGAGGTCGTCGACGTGGTGGAGGAGCTCGCCATCGCGCGGGCCCGCGAGCTGTTCGGTGCCGAGCACGCCAACGTGCAGCCGCACTCGGGCGCGCAGGCGAACATGGCGGTGTACTTCACCGCGCTGAAGCCGGGCGACGTCGTGCTGGGTCCCAACCTGTCCCACGGCGGCCATCTCACGGCGGGCAGCCCCGTGAACTACTCGGGCAAGTTCTACTCCATCGTGGCCTACGGAGTGCGCAAGGACACCGAGCGCGTCGACCTCGACCAGGTGCGCGATCTCGCGCGCCAGCACCGCCCCAAGCTCATCATCGCGGGCGGCTCCGCCTTTCCGCGGGCGATCGACTTCGCGCCCTTCGGTGAAATCGCCCGCGAAGTCGACGCCGTGCTCATGTGCGACATCGCGCACCCCGCCGGGCTCGTGGCCGCCCGCCTGCATCCCTCGCCGGTCGGCATCGCCGACTTTGTCACCACCACCACGCACAAGACGCTCCGCGGCCCGCGCGGCGGCATGGTGCTGTGCCGCCGTGAGCACGCCCAGGCGCTGGACAAGACGGTGATGCCGGGCGTGCAGGGCGGCCCCCTCATGCACGTCATCGCGGCCAAGGCGGTGGCCTTTCGCGAGGCGTTCACGCCGGAGTGGCGCGCCTACCAGCAGCAGATCGTCATCAACGCGGCGGCGTTCGCGGAGGCTCTCCTCGTGCGCGGCTACCGGCTGGTGACGGGGGGCACCGACACGCATCTCCTCCTCGTCGATCTGTCGGACAAGAACGTGACGGGCAAGGACGCGCAGGAGGCGCTCGACCGCGCGTGGATCACGGTGAACAAGAACACGATCCCCTTCGAGACGCGCAGCCCCATGGTGACGAGCGGCATCCGCCTCGGCACGCCCGCCGTGACGTCGCGTGGCATGACGGCGCCGGAGATGGCGGAGATCGCCGCGCTCATCGATGCCGTGCTGTCGAACCCGGGCTCGGCCTCCGTGGAGGCGAAGGTGCGCGGCCAGGTCCAGGAGCTGACGAGCCGCTTCCCGCTGTACCCCGGACGCACGTGACCGGCGTGAAAGGAGAGCAGGCCCGATGAAATGCCCGTTCTGCGGTCACACGGAAGATCGGGTCGTGGACTCTCGCGTGGGCCGCGAAGGCGAGTTCATCCGGCGGCGCCGCGAGTGTCTGAAATGTCATCGCCGCTACACGACCTACGAGTACATCGAGGACGTGCTCCCGCACGTGGTCAAGCGCGACAGTCGCCGCGAGCCTTTCGACCGCCAGAAGCTGCGCGGCCCCATCCTCAAGGCGTGCGAGAAGCGCTCGGTGGGCGTGCAGGCGGTCGACGACGTGGTGGCCGACATCGAGG
>JBKKCN010000304.1:0-4506 GCA_046712525.1 Candidatus Rokuibacteriota bacterium | reverse complement strand
CCGGGCTTTCGCAACGCGGAGGCGCGCGCCGCATGGAACCAGCGCGCCGGCGAGCGCGCGGTGGGGCTGGAGCAGCGCAGCCAGCACGGCCTCGCGCACGCCGCGCGCGGCATGCTCGCGCAGACGGACGCGCGTGTCATCGATCTTCTGCCGTCCATCCGCGTGCCTACCCTCATCGTCCTCGGCGACAAGGACGAGCCCTTCATCGCGCCGTGCGAGTACATGGCCAAGAAGATCCCCGGCGCGCGCCTCGAGGTCGTCCGGGGCGCCGGCCACATGTCGAACGTCGATCAGCCGGAGGCGTTCAACCGCGTGGCGCTCGACTTCCTGGACTCCCTGCCGCGATGAAGTTCGGGATCTTCTACGAGCACCAGCTGCCCCGTCCGTGGGAGGAGGGCGCCGAGCTGCGGCTCTTCCAGGACGCCCTCGATCAGGTCGAGCTCGCCGACCGCCTCGGCATCGACTACGCGTGGGAGGTCGAGCACCACTTCCTCGAGGAGTACTCGCATTCCTCGGCGCCGGAGGTGTTCCTGGCGGCGGCCTCGCAGCGCTCGCGCCGCATCCGTCTCGGCCACGGGATCGTCCTCATGCCGCCCGGTTACAATGCGCCCGCGCGCGTGGCGGAGCGCCTCGCCACCCTCGATCTCGTCTCACAGGGCCGCGTGGACTGGGGCACCGGCGAGTCCGCCTCCCGCGCCGAGCTGGAAGGCTTCGGCATCAACCCCGCCGAGCGGCGCGCCATGTGGCGGGAGACGGTCGAGCAAGTCGCCAACATGATGGTGATGGACCCGTACCCGGGCTTCGCGGGCAAGTACTTCTCCATGCCCGCCCGTAACGTGGTGCCGAAGCCGGTGCAGAAGCCGCATCCGCCCATCTGGGTGGCCTGCTCCAACCGCGAGACCATCCATCTCGCCGCGCAGCTCGGCATCGGCGCCCTCACCTTCGCCTTCATCAACCCGGAGGAAGCGCGCCACTGGGTGGCCGATTACTACGAAACGTTCAAGCGCGAGTGCGTCCCCATCGGTCACGCCGTCAATCCCAACATCGCCATGGTCACGGGCTTCTCCTGTCACGCCGATGCGGAGGAGGCGCGCCGCCGCGGCACTGACGGCTTTCGCTTCTTTCAGTTCGCGCTCGCCCATCACTACGTGTTCGGCAAGCACACGCCGGGACGCACCAACATCTGGAACCGCTTCCTCGCGGTGCGCGAGCAGCTGGGAACCGAGGTGCTGGGGGCGGGCGCCGGCTGCATTGGCACCCCCGACGAGCTGCGCGACACCCTGCGCATCTTCCAGGAGGCCGGTGTCGACCAGACGATCTTCATCCAGCAGGGCGGCAAGAACCGGCACGAGCACATCTGCGAGTCGCTGGAGCTCTTCGCGGACGCCGTCATGCCGGAGTTCAAGGAGCAGGAGACAGAGCGGCAGGCGCGCAAAATGGGGGAGCTGGCGCCCTTCATCGAGGCCGCCTTCGCGCGCAAGAAGATCATGGCGCCGCTCGCGGACGCCGACATCCCGACGTGCCAGGCCTACGGCACCACGGTCGCGCTCACCGACGCCGACATCGCGAAGATGCCCGACGGCAACCGCCACCGCGCGCTCGCCTTCAGGCGGATCGCGGATATCGCCGAGCGCGCCTGACGCGGAGCAGCGGCGAGGCCGCCCGGCGCCGCTTACTTCTGGTACTTGAAGGACACGTTCACGCGCGCGCGATAGGACGTCACCTTGCCCTTGTCGATGGTGACGTCGAACCGGGTCACCTCTCCCACGCGCAGCTCCCGCAGGGTCTTGGATGCCGTCTGCACGGCGTTCTTCACGGCGTCTTCCCAGGAGACCTTGCTCGTGCCGACCAGGTCAGTCACCCGATAGATGCTGTCACCCGCCATGGCGTGCCTCCTCGAGGTTGATTGGGGGGGCGAGCGTCGCACGGGCGCAAACCCTCGTCAATGCCGGACATGCCAAGCGCTGCGCTGACGGCAAAAGCCTTTACTGCTTCTGCCTTCTACGGTACATTTCGTCCCGCACGACGATTTCGCTTTGCCTGCATCGGCACGTGCCATTGCGACGCCGAGACGGCCTCGACGCTTGCATCTTTCAGGGAGGCGCCTGCTGACGACACGCGGCCGCGTACTCGCAGTCTTCTGCACGACGATGCTCTCGCTGGCGGCCACAGTGGCCGCGTGCCACGCGCAGGACAGTGACCTTCTCCGATTTTACGGATCCCTCCGGGTCGGGTACGCGCTCTTGACCAACGCCCAGCCGGCGTCGAACGTGGACGCGGAGCGGTCCCCGCAGCTCACGGGCCTGTCATTCGGTGTCAATTTCAACCGGTACTTCGGGGCGGAGTTCGCCGTCGACGCCTTCGAGACCGACCTCAGCATTCACGGTCTCGGCAAGATCGGCGAGTACGGCACGGTGAGCCTCATTCCCCAGGCGCGCATCCGCTATCCGCTCTTCGACGGAACGCTCACGCCCTACGTGGTGGGCGGCGTCGGCATCGGGCACAACGAGTTCAACGACCGCAAGCCGCGGGGGAACGGCCGCAGCATCCACGCGAGCGGGACGACCGTGGTGGGTGCCTTCGGCGCCGGCATCGAATACTTCATCACGAGAAACATCGCCGTCGGTGTGGAGGCGCGCTATCTCGTGTCCCGCGACCAGGAAATCGAGATCGACGGCCGGACGCAGAAGGCGAACCTCGACACCCTGCTCACCGCAGGCAGCCTGCGTCTGCTCTTTCCGGAGGTGCCGGGCTCGACGTCCCCCGCCGCCGTCGACTACCGGACGACCGGCCGCTTCTACGCGGGAGTCCGTCTCGGCGGCGGTGTCGTCCTCAACGAGGACATTGCGCGCGGCGTCGAGGGGGGGCCGGTGAACTCGGCCTTCGGCGGCGTGTTCAATCTGTCCTACGGCGGCTTCCTGGGAGCGGATCTCACGCGCGTGCTGGGCATCGAGTTCGCCATCGAGGGTTACGACTTCGAGGTCAGCGTCCCCGGCGTCGGTAGCGTGGGCGAATATGCGATCTACACGTACATCCCCCAGTTCCGGTTGCGCTATCCGGTCTTCGAGGGGCGGGTGACGCCGTATTTCGTCGCCGGAGTCGGGATCAGCTTCGGGGAGTTCAAGGACCGCAAGCCGCTCGGCGCCGGTCTCGACGTCCGAGGCTCGGACTTCGCGCTCGCCGCCGTGGCGGGCATCGGCGTCGAGTACTTCGTGGCCAGCAACATCGCGATGGGCATCGAGACGAAGTACCTCTACTCCCGGGATCACACGCTGCGCGTGTTCGGGCGCGACCGTGACGCCAACCTGGACTCGATGCTGACGTCGCTCAGCGTCCGCATCTACTTCGGTCAGCCCGCCGTCCAGGACTGACGGGCGCCGACGGCGCCCCGGCCCGCGGCCATGAAGTTCGATCTCGCGATCCTCGCCAACCAGCCGGTGCCGGTGATCGTGCGCCAGGTGCAGCTCGCCGAGCAGCTCGGCTACGACACGGCATGGATCACCGACACGCACCTCGTCTGTCGCGAGCTGTGGGTCACCCTCGCCGCCTGCGCCGTCGCCACCTCACGTATCCGGCTCGGACCCGGCGTCACGGTGCCGCACTCGCGGCACGTGTCAGTCACAGCGAGCGCGGTGGCGACGCTGCACGACCTGGCCCCCGGACGCGTCGTGCTCGGTATCGGCACGGGCGGCAGCAGTGCGCAGACGATGGGTCTGAGGCTGGAGCAGGTGGGGCGCGTGAAGAGCATCGAGACGATGGCGACTTCCCTGCGCGCGCTCACCCGCGGGCATACGGCACGGTTCGAGACCGGCATCGACGGGCGCCTCGCGTGGCTCGAGAGCGCATGTCCGGTGCCCATCTACGTCGCAGGCTCGGGCCCGAAGATGCTGGCGGCGGCGGGGCGCCTCGGTGACGGAGCCATCGTGTACGCCACGGTGGCGCCCGAGATCCTCAGCGTCGCGCTCGCGCGCGTGGCCGAGGGCGCGCTCGAGAGCGGCCGGACGCCGGACGACGTCGAGATTGCGCTGTGGGCGCCCATGTCGATCGGCCGCGATCGTGCGCGCGCGCGTGACCATGTGCGTGGGCGCGTGGCCTCTGCCGCGCGCCATCCGCTGCCCGTGCGCCTGCCCGACGAAGACGAAGCGGCCATCCGACGCATCCGCGAGCACTACGACGCCTACCAGCACGCCACCGCCGGCTCCCTGCACCGCACCCTCGTCACCGACAGGCTCGTCGACCTCATGGCGCTCGCCGGCACTCCGGACGACGTGCGCGAGCAGGTGCGGCGCCTGCAGGCACTACCGCGGCTCGCACGCGTGATCATCTTTCCCCAGGTGCCGGAGACCGGCTTCAGCGCGCGGGAAGAGATCCTGACTCTCTTCGCCGACGCAGTGATGGCACGCGTGTAGTGCCACGGTCGACATCGAGGCGTGCCACGGCTCGCCGTGGGCGCTGCCGAGCGCATGGGGCGCCTGGAGGCCTTCGAGGCCCCTTATCGAACTAAGC
>JBKKCN010000303.1:0-6389 GCA_046712525.1 Candidatus Rokuibacteriota bacterium | reverse complement strand
GGTCTGCGCCGAGCCCGTGACCCTGCGCGAGGTGGCGCCGCGGCATCGCGTCGCCTGCCATCTCGCCGGATCCGACAGAGGAGACCGATCGTATGGGAGAAGTGAAAAGCGATGCGGCCGTCCAGGACCTGATCCGCGGGTTGACGCTGCTCGGCACCGGCGGTGGCGGCCGCCCCGAGCAGGGCGTCGAGTCCCTGCTGCCCCACGTCACGGGAGGCCGCGGCGTGAGCTGGGTGTCGCCCGAGGCGATCGCCGACGACGCGTGGGTGTGCTCGGTCTTCGGCATGGGATCCATCGCGCCCACGCCGCCGCTCTCCGCCGAGCAGCGTCGTGCCCTCGGTTATCCAGAAGCATGGACGGTGGCGCGGCCCATGGTGCGCGCGGTGCAGGAGCTGGAGATCTACACAGGCAAGAAGATCGCGGCCATCCTGCCCTTCGAGCTCGGCGCCGGCAATACGAGCACGCCCATGGACGCCGCCGTCCAGCTCGGCGCCGCCATCGTGGACGGCGACTGTGCGGGCCGCGCCATTCCCGAGCTGTCCCAGACCACCGCCGCCATCGCCGGCATCCGGTTCGCGCCGGGCGCGGTGGCGGATGCGTGGGGCAACGTGCTGCTCGTCAAGCAGACCGCGAGCGAGGCGCTCACCGAGCGCATCGGCAAGCTCATCAGCATCGCGACGAAGCTGCCCGACATGAAGGCGGCGTGCGCGCACGCGGGCTTTCTCATGTCCGGCAAGGACCTCAAGCGCATCGCGGTCCCGGGCGGTATCACGCGCGCGCTCGCCGTGGGGCGCGCCATCCGGCAGGCGCGCGCCGGCGGCGGCGATCCCGTGGCGGCGGCCGCGCGGGCGGTCGAGGGCTGGGTGCTCTTTCGCGGCCGCGTCGTCACCAAGGAGTGGGAAAGCCGCGACGGGTACATGTACGGCACGACTACCGTTGAGGGAGAAGGTGCCGATGCCGGCCACAGCCTGCGCGTGTGGTTCAAGAACGAAAATCACGTGACGTGGCGCGACGGCATGCCGTGGGTGCTGTCGCCGGATCTCATCATGATGATGGATGCCGACGGCACGCCGTACACCAACACGCTGCTGCCGGAGGGCGCGCGCGTCGGTGTCGTGGGCGCCGTCGCGGATGCGCGGATGCGTACGCCGGACGCGCTCGAACTTCTCGGACCCCGTCACTACGGGTACGACCTGCCGTACACCCCCATGGAAAAGCTCGTCCGCCGCTGAGCGGCGCGCACAGGAGGAAACCTCACATGATCGTGCGATACGTTCTCGCCAAGATGAAGCCCGGCGTGAGCCGCGAAGAGTACGAGCGGTTCGAGCGCGAGGTGGACTACGTGGTCTCCAGCCAGATCAAGACCATCGTCTCCTACCGCACGCACCGCATCACGGAGGTCGGCGACAAGATCGCGCCCATAGGCTGGGACTACATCGAGCGCATCGAGATCACCGACCGCGCCGCCTACGAAAAGGAGCTCGCCGAGCACCCGAAGGGCAAGCAGCTCATCGAGGATCTGTACACGAAGTACCTCGACCGCTCCTACACCACCTCGATCTGGTCGGAGCTGGTCGAGCCGTGAAGGGCGGCCTCCTGCTCCTGCCCCACGATGCCCCCCACCGGCTCGTGGAGGTGGCCACGCTGGCCGAGCGCGCGGGTTACGATCACTTCTGGCTCGCCGACGAGCGGTTCTTCCGCGACGTGTACGCCTCGCTCACCCTCGTCGCCCACCACACGTCGCGCCTCACGCTGGGCACGTGCGTCACCGATCCGTACTCGCGCCACCCCGCGCTCACGGCGATGGCGATCGCCACCCTCGACGAGATCGCGGGCGGCCGCGCGATGCTCGGCATCGGCGCCGGCATCTCGGGCTTCGCCGAGCTCGGCATCCGGCGCGACAAGCCCGCCCGCGCCATCCGCGAAACCATCGTGCTCATCCGCCGGCTGCTCGCGGGCGAGGAGGTCGACGTCCGTGGCGAGGTGATCAGCCTGGATCACGGCCGGCTCGACTTCACGCCCAAGCGCGCCGCGATCCCGATCTACGTCGCGAGCAACGGCCCCCTCGGCCAGCGCGCGGCGGGGGCTGTCGCCGACGGTGCCATCATGGAAGCGTGCGGCAACCCCGCCGAGGCGCGGGCGCTCGGCGCCGCGGTGGCCGCGGGAGCGAAGGAGGCGGGGCGTGACGCGGGCGCGGTGCAGCTCGTCGCGCGGCTGAACGCGTGCATCGGGCCCGACGGCAAGGGCGCACGCGATGTGCTGCGCCCCCGCGTGGCGCGCACCCTCGGCGCCGGACGCCTGAAATTCGCGACGCTGCGCGCGCAGGGGCTGGCGCTACCCGAGGAGGAGACGGCGAAGGTGGCGGGAGTGCCCTACGCGGCCGGCTTCACGCCGTACCTGCCTCTGCTCCCCTTCGTCACCGACCTTATCGTGGACGCGCTCACCCTGGCCGGCACCGTCGAGGAGGTGACCGAGCGCGTGGTCGCGCTCGGCCGGGCGGGCATCGGCCAGATCATGATCTTTCCGTTCGCTCCCCCCGAGGGCAGCGCCGACGATACCGTCCGCCGCTTCGGGCAGAACGTGCTGCCCGCCGCCCGCCGGGTGCTGGGACGCCAGGAGACCATCGCATGACCGAGGAGACGTTTCTGACGGCAAGAGTCGCGCTCGTCACCGGCGCCTCGTCGGGCTCCGGCGTGGACATCGCACGCGAGCTCGCCCGCGCAGGTGCGCGCGTGGCAGTTCACTACCGCAGCTCGCGCTCGGGCGCCGATGAGGTGGTGACCGCCATCCGCGCCGCGGGCGGGGAGGCACGGGCGTTCCAGGCCGACGTGGCACGGGCCGACGATGTGCGCCGGCTCGTCGGCGAGGTGGAGTCGGCGCTGGGGCCGGTGAGCGTCCTCGTGAACAATGCCGGACCGTTCGCCGACACCGCGTTCCGAACGCTGAGCGAGCAGGACTGGGATTACGTGATGAGCGCCAACCTCAAGTCGGTCTTCCTCGCCTCCCAGCGCGTCCTTCCCGGAATGGAGAAGCTGGGCTGGGGCCGCATCGTGAACCTGGGCGCGACCTCGGGGTTCGTGCGCTCGCACTCGGTGTACGGTCTCGCCAAGGCGGCGCTCCTGCACCTGACGGAGAGCATGGCGGTAGAGTTCGCGCCGCACGTGACCGTGAACGCGGTGGTGCCGAGCCAGATCGCGAGCGCCCGCACCGACAAGATGCCCGCCTACAAGGCGGCGGCGATCGCGGCCACGCCGCTCAAGCGGCTCGTCACGCAGCCCGAGATCGCGGCGATGGTGGCGCTGCTGTGCTCGCCCGCCTTCGACTTCGTCACGGGGCGCACGATCGTCATGGACGGGGGCCGCAGCATCCCCGTCTTCCCGAAGCTCAACCTGGCCGCCGGCGCGGAGCCCTGAGATGTCGCTGAAAGCCGTGCTCGAGTCTCTCGATCTGCTCGACGCCGCCACCGTCACGGGCGGGGAGGTGGCCGACGCCGTCCGCGCCGCCGGCATCGCGGACGTCGTGGTGAAGCGCTTCACGGGGGCGGAGGGCAGCACCGATTTCGTGCGCTGCGTCGTCCCGGGCGCGCGGGGCCGGCGGGGGGGCGGGCAGGCGCCGACCCTCGGCATCGTCGGACGGCTGGGCGGGATCGGCGCGCGCCCGGACAAGATCGGACTCGTCTCCGACGGAGACGGGGCCGTGACCGCGATCGCCTGCGCGCTGAAGCTCGGACGCATGCTCACGAAGGGAGACCGGCTGCCCGGCGACGTCCTCATCTCCACGCACATCTGCCCGAACGCGCCCACGATGCAGCATCCGACGGTCACGATGATGAACTCGCCGGTGGACATGGCGACGCTGAACGCCGAAGAGGTGCGCCCGGAGATGGAGGCGATCCTGACCGTCGATACCACGCGCGGCAACCGCGTGGTCAACCACCGCGGCATCGCCATCTCGCCCACGGTCATGCAGGGCTGGATCCTGCGCGTCGCCGAGGATCTACTCACGATCCAGCAGGAGGTCACGGGGCGCATGCCCGTCGTGCTGCCGATCACGATGCAGGACATCACGCCCTACGGCAACGGCCTCTTTCACGTCAACTCGGTGCTCCAGCCGTGCGTCGCCACAGAGGCGCCGGTGGTGGGGGTGGCGTTGACGGCAGAGGTGGCGGTGCCCGGCTCCGCCACCGGCGCCTCGCACGCCACCGACATCGACCTCGCCGTGCGCTTTTGCCTGGAGGTCGCCAAGGCCTTCGGGCAGGGCCGGTGCCGGTTTTACGACGCCGAGGAGTGGACGAGGATCCAGCGGCGCTACGGCTCGATGACGCGTCTGCAGACGCTCGGCGACGCCTGAGCGGCCACCGCGCGCTCAGGACAACGGAAGGCGCTCGCCCGGTGACAGCCAGCGCGGCTCGCGTCCGCGCTGGAACAGCTTCACGCGGCCGCGCCCCACCACCACCGCCGCACCCTCTTCGATGCGAAGCGCCGTGCCTTCCTCGATGGCGACGACGGGATTGTCCCAGACGGCGTGGTACTCACGGATGCGGTCATCCCGCGTCTCGCTGCCGGGCGCCATCGTGGGATCGGTCTCCAGGTAGTGGGGATTGATGTTGAACGGGACGAGCCCGAGCGCGTCGAAGGTCTCGAGCGCGACCACGTTCCAGTCGTTCGTGGTCAGGATCCGGGGACCGGCCACGTTGGAGCCGGCGCTGGCGCCGACGTACAGCATGCCCGCCTCCACGCGCGCCCGGATCGCGTCCAGCAGCCGGGCGTGGCGCAGGCGCTTGAGCAGCGCATAGGTGTTGCCGCCGCCCACGAAGATCGCCTGCGCGCGCTCGAGCGTCACCAATGGATCGTCGTCCCAGCGCAGATGCAGCACGTCGAGGCCGAGACCGGCGCCCGGCGGCGGCGACAGGCTGTCCTGCGCACGCTGCCAGTAGGCGCGCTCGTCCGTGAGGCTGGCCGCCGTCACGAATGCCAGGCGCTTGACGTCCCCGAGGAAGGCCGCCAGGTACGGCTTGGCATGCTCCAGGAATAGTCGTCCGGAGTTGGAGAGCAGGAGAACGCGCATGGCCGGGGAACACCGGCCTTACGTCGCGGGACGCTTGCCGCCGTACGCCTCGCTGGGCGCGTAGCGGCTGTCGTGGAAGAGCCGCTTGGCACGCGCGTCCACCACTCGCTGCCAGCTCGCGAGCGCCCTCTCGCTGAACTCGGCGTCCGGACGCTCTTCGTCGCCGAAGCTTCCGTAGGCGTCGGCGCCACGCACGAGCATGGCCGACTCGCGGGACGTGGGCGGCGTCGCCCACGTGGGTACCATCTCGACGAGGAGGAGGAAGCGAGGGTCGAGGCCGTGATTGACGGCCGAGCCGTGGATGAGCGAGTTGTGGAACATCACCATCTCGCCGGGCTCGAGCGCGAAATCGACCGCCGTCGATTCATCGAAGGGGTCGCTGATGTACTGGCCGCGGGCGAGGATGCTCTTGGGGTCGTCGCTCTCCTCGTGGCGGAGCGCGCCCCACGTGTGCGAGCCGGGGATACCGCGCAGACATCCTTGCTCGGTGCCGCAGGCGGACAGCGCAAGCGCGCCGAGCACCACCGGCACGGGCGAGCCGTACGCAGAATCCTGGTGCCAGCCCGCGAGCGTCTCGCCGTCGGCCTTCTTCACGCGCCACGCCATGCTCCAGCAGCGGAGGTCGGGGCCGATGAGATCCTCGAAGATGTCAAGGATGTGTGGGTCTTCGGCGATCTCGAGCACCCATGGGCAGAGCAGGTGCGATTTCGTCTTCATCTTCTTGATGTCGTTCGGGAAGCGCGCCTGCAGCGACTCGAAGCGCGCGCGGTAGCCGGCCGCGCGCGCAGCACTCATCGCGCGCACCGGCGAGAGGTATCCCTGCTGCTCGAAGGCGCGGACGTCGGCCTCGGTGAGGACCTTCGGCATGACGCTCAGGCCTCGGCTTCCATGAGTATCGGGGTGTCCTGCGCCGGCTTGTAGCCCATGTGCGCGGGGAACTCCGCGCTCAGCGGCCACGGCTGCGGGAACTTCAGCCACAGACGCAGCATGTGCCGCTTCTGGTGCGGCTCGGGACCGTCCAGGAACTCCGTCCGCGAGTGCAGGATCGTGTAGTTGTTGATGAACTGGATGTCGCCCGGCTGCAGGTCCATGTCCAGGCGCACGTCGGCGCGGCGCGTCTGCTCGTCGAAGAAGTCGAGAGCGGCCTTCTCGAAGGTTGTCAGCTCTACCTCGCGCTTCACCGCGCCCGCGTTGATCTGGTTGCGAATGTAGCGGCAGCTCACGACGCCGTCCCGGGCGCCGAAGACGGGAATGGGCCGGTCGGAGACGCCGCGCTCCGTGAGCGCCGCCTCGCGGCGGATGTAGTAGAAGCCGTTGTACAG
>JBKKCN010000302.1:0-6848 GCA_046712525.1 Candidatus Rokuibacteriota bacterium | reverse complement strand
GCGCACGCCGTCGCCGCCCACGACCTCGACGTCGTCGTCGAGGGCGACGGGCTGGCGGTCGCGCGCGCGCTCGCGAGCGAGCTGGGGGGCGGCCTCGTCGAGCACGAGCGCTTCCTCACGGCCTCCGTCACCACGCGCGCGGACGTGCGGATCGACGTCGTCACCGCGCGCTCGGAGCGCTACGAAAGCCCGGGCGCGTTGCCGCGCGTGATGCCCGCCACCATCGAGCAGGACTTGCGCCGGCGCGACTTCGCGGTGAACGCGATGGCGGCCGCGCTCGGCGGAGAGTGGCTGCTCCTCGACCCGCTCGGCGGCATTCCCGATCTATCGCGCCGGCGTCTGCGGGTGCTGCACCCGCTGTCGTTCGTGGAGGATCCCACGCGCATGATGCGCGCCGCCCGCTACGCGGCCCGGCTCGAGTTCAATCTCGATGCGTGGACCGTCCGGTGTCAGGCGCTCGCGGTGGAGCTGGCGCCGTATCCGGCGCTGTCGGGCCAGCGTCTCGCCGCCGAGCTGGAGCGCCTCGTGGCGGAGGGTAGGCCCGCCGTCGCGCTCACCCGTCTCGGGCGCGCGGGCGTCTTTCGCATCGTCGACCCGCGCTATCGCTTCACCCGCCGCACGGCTCACGCCGTGGCCGCGTTCGACGAGACGCTGGGGTGGACCGCCCTCCACGGACTGGCCGTGCCACCGTTCCCCCTCGCACTCGTGGCGCTCCTCACCGGTCAGCCCCGTTCCGTCGCCGGCGCCTTCCTCGAACGCCTTGCCCTCCGCGGGGAACCCCTCGCCCGCCTGTTGCACGCGCTCGACGAAGACCGCGGACGGCCGTCCGGCGGCCGTCCGACGGGCAACGCCAACATCACGCCGCTCGCGCTCGCCACCCACTACCTGACCGGTGATGCCGGCGTGCGCGCGCGACTCACCAGCGACGTGGTGGAGACGAGGGCGGAGAAGGGCGAGCTGCGGGGCGACGAGCTGATCGAGCTGGGCGTCCCGCGCGGGCCGGCGGTGGGCACCGTCCTCGACGGGATCCGTGGGCGGCGGCGACGGGGGGAAATCGCGGATCGGGCGGCGGAAATCGATTATGTTCGTTCATGGGTGAGCGAACGCAACCGAGACGATGAAAGGGAGGGATGACTTGGCTCCGAAATACATCTTCGTGACCGGCGGCGTCGTGTCCTCGCTGGGCAAGGGCCTCGCGGCGGCGTCCATCGGCTCACTGCTGGAAGCGCGCGGCTTCCGCGTGGCGTTGCAGAAGATGGATCCGTACATCAACGTCGACGCGGGCACCATGAGCCCGTACCAGCACGGCGAGGTCTTCGTCACCGACGACGGGGGCGAGACCGACCTCGACCTCGGCCACTACGAGCGCTTCACGTCCGCGCGGGTGACGCGTAACCACAACGTCACCACGGGCAAGGTGTACTTCTCGGTCATCCAGAAAGAGCGGCGCGGCGACTACCTCGGCCGCACCGTGCAGGTGATCCCGCACATCACGGACGAGATCAAGGCCTCCATCCGGCGCGTGGCGCACGACATCGACGTGCTCATCGTGGAGATCGGCGGCACCGTGGGCGACATCGAGAGCCTGCCCTTCCTGGAGGCGATCCGCCAGATGAAGAAGGACGTGGGCAAGGAGAACGTCCTCTACGTCCACCTCACGCTGGTGCCCTACATGCAGGCGGCCTCCGAGCTGAAGACGAAGGCGACGCAGCACTCGGTGAAAGAATTGCGCGCGATCGGGATCCAGCCCGAGATCCTCCTCTGCCGCACCGACCGCTACCTGCCTCCCGGCATCAAGTCGAAGATCGCGCTCTTCTGCGACGTCGACGAGGAGGCGGTGATCACCGCCAAGGACGTGGACACCATCTACGAGGTGCCGCTCGTCTTCCACCGGGAAGGCCTCGACGAGATCGTCGTCAAGAACCTCGGCCTCGAGGCGCGGCCCATCGACCTTTCCCGCTGGGAGGAAGTGGTGCGGCGCGTGAAGGCGCCCAAGGCCACCACGCGCATCGCGGTGGTGGGCAAGTACATCGATCTCAAGGACTCCTACAAGAGCCTGTCCGAGGCGCTCGCGCACGGCGGCATTGCGAACGAGGCGAAGGTGGACGTGCTCTGGGTGGACGCCGAGCACATCGAGCGCGACGGCGCCGCTGCCCACTTCACGGGCGTGGAAGGGATCCTCGTGCCGGGCGGCTTCGGCGACCGCGGCATCGAAGGCAAGATCGAGGCCGTGCGCTACGCCCGGGAGCAGAAGGTGCCCTTCTTCGGCATTTGCCTCGGCATGCAGTGCGCGGTCATCGAGTACGCGCGCAACATGTGCGGCCTCACCGGCGCCAACTCCTCGGAGTTCGCGCCCGACACGCCGCACGCGGTGATCGACCTCCTTCCCGAGCAGCGCACGGTGAACGCCAAGGGTGGCACCATGCGCCTGGGCCTCTATCCGATCCTCCTCGCCGAGGGCACGCGCGTGTCGCGGCTGTACGGGGAGGGGATCATCCAGGAGCGCCACCGCCACCGCTACGAGGTGAACAACGAGTATCTCGCGAAGCTCGAGAAGAACGGCCTGCGGGTGTCGGGCCTGTGGGCGGAAAAACAGCTCGTCGAGATCGTCGAGCTCCCCGACCATCCGTATTTCGTGGCGGGCCAGTTCCATCCGGAGTTCCGCTCCCGGCCCTGGCAGCCGCACCCGCTGTTCGCCGGCTTCATCGAAGCCTGCCTGGAGTACGCACGATCCCGCTAGCATCCACGCGCGAGGTGCGGATCGGCCGCGTGACCGTCGGCGGCGGGCGGCCGCTCGTGCTCATCGGCGGTCCGTGCGCGATCGAGAGTGAGAAGCATGCTCTCATGACGGCCGAGCGCCTGGCCGCCATCACCGCCGCGCACGGCGTGCCGTTCATCTACAAGTCGTCCTACGATAAAGCGAACCGCTCGTCCGTGAATTCCTACCGGGGGCCGGGCCTCACGGAAGGCCTTCGTATCTTGAAAAAGGTCGCCGCCGCCGTGGGCGTGCCCGTCCTCTCCGACGTGCACGACGTGTCGGAGGTGGGACCCGCCGCCGAGGTGCTCGACGTGATCCAGATTCCCGCCTTCCTGTGCCGGCAGACCGATCTGCTGGTGGCGGCCGCGCGCACCGGCAAGCCGGTGAACGTCAAGAAGGGCCAGTTCCTCGCCGCCGCCGACATGAAGAACGTGGCGGAGAAGATCACGTCGGCCGGCAACGACTCGGTGCTCCTCACCGAGCGCGGTACGTCGTTCGGCTACCACAACCTCGTCGTCGACATGCGCGGCCTCGCCGACATGCGCGCGCTCGGATTCCCCGTCGTCTTCGACGCCACGCATTCCGTGCAGCTGCCGGGCGGCATGGGCGACCGGTCGGGCGGCGAGCGCAAGTACGTGCCCGCCCTCGCACGGGCGGCGGTGGCGGTGGGCATCGACGCCCTCTTCATGGAGATGCACGAGGATCCCGACCGCACGCTGCCCGACGGCCGGCCGCTCTCCGACGGGCCGAACATGCTGCGGATCGACGACCTGCCTCGCCTCCTGGACGAGCTCGCCGCCATCGACGGAGCGCTGAGATCGTGAGCGCGGGCGGCAACGTCGACCTGCGTCGCATCGCCGAGCGCGTGCTGCGGCTGGAGGCGGACGCCATTCTCGGCCTCATCCCGAAGATGGACGAGCGCTTCGAGCAAGCCATCGATCTCCTCCATGGGTGCGCGGGTCGGATCATCGTCACCGGCATCGGCAAGTCCGGCATCATCGGCCGCAAGATCGCCGCCACGCTCGCGTCCACGGGCACGCCCGCATACTTTCTTCACCCCGCCGAGGGCGTGCACGGCGACCTCGGCATGCTCGCGCGCGGCGACGTGGTGCTCGCGCTGTCGAACTCGGGCGAGACGGACGAGGTGCTGGCCATCCTGCCTCCGCTCAAGCGGCTCGGCGTGCGTATCGTGCTGCTCACCGGCAACCCGCAGTCGACGCTCGCGCGCCAGTGCGACGTGGTCCTCGACGTGGGCGTGGCCGAAGAGGCGTGTCCGATGAACCTCGCGCCCACGTCGTCCACGACGGCCGCGCTCGCGGCCGGCGACGCCCTCGCCATGGCCCTGCTGGAGCTGCGCGGGCTGCGGCCCGAGGATTACGCGGCACTGCATCCGCGCGGCACCCTCGGCTGGCGCGCGCTCTTCCGCGTCGCCGACCTCATGCACACGGGAGAGGCGGTGCCGGTGGTGGCGGAGCAGGCCGCCCTGAAGGACGTGGTGGGCGAGATGACCCGCAAGCGCTTCGGGATGACCACCGTCGTGGACGAGACGGGGAGCCTGGCGGGCATCATCACCGACGGCGACCTGCGCCGCCTCCATCTGCGTGACGGGGGGCTGGACGGGCTGCGCGCGGGCGACGTCGCCTCGCGGGAGCCGAAGATCATCGGCGCCGACGACCTCGCCGCCAAGGCCCTGGAGGTGATGGAGGCGTGGGCGATCACGAGCCTCGTGATCGTCGACTCCCAGCAGCGCCCGGCCGGTATCGTGCACCTGCACGACATCCTGCGCGCCAAGATCGTGTAAGGCGCCGGACGGACGGTTTCCGCTTCCCGTGAGGTTTGCGGGCGTGATAGGCTGGTACCGAAATTGCACATGCGCAACCTAGCCCGCGGCATTCTTGCCATCGTCGTCCTCTTCGTCGTGCTCGTGGCGGGAACTCTGATCGTCAAGAGCCGCGCGAACCGCGTGGAGTCGGTCGACGCCTCACCTTCCAGCACCGCCGATCTGCGAATCAAGGAAGTCGATCTCGAGGAAGAGACCCGGGGTGTGCGATGGCGATTGAAAGCCGAGCAGGCGCTGATGTACGAAAAGGAAGGGCGCACGAGCCTGCGTAACCTGGCGGTGAAGGTGTACCAGAAGGATCGCTCCTGGACGATCGTGGGGGAGGAAGGCGACCTGCACCAGAAGACCAGGAACGTCGAGGTCCGCGGCGCCGTCGTGCTCACGTCGAGCGACGGCATGCGCCTGGAGACGACGGTGATGCGCTGGGACGCGGGCGAAAAGCGCATGTGGACCGATGCTCCGGTCACCCTCTCGCGTGACGGCTCCGTGGTGAAGGGTACCGGTCTTCGGGTGCTGATGGACGAGGAGACGACGACGGTCAACGGTCGCGTGCACGCCACCTTCACGGCGAGGGCGCGCCGGTGAGGCTGTCTCTCGCGTTCGGCGCGGCGCTCGTGCTCGCCTGTGTCACCACCGCCGCCGCCCAGGCCCCGCGCGCGCCCGCCGCCAAAGCCCCCGCCGCCAAGAGCAGTGACGATCGCGCGCCCGTCACGGTGGACGCGGACAAGATGGAGCGCTTCGGCAAGGAGAGCCTCGTCATCTTCTCGGGCAACGTGGTGGCCCGTCAGAACAACTCCGTGCAGTACGCCGACCGCATGGAGGTCTATCTCGACGAGAAGGGCGATAAGATTCTGCGGACCGTCTCCACCGGCAGCGTACGCATCATCACGCACGACTGCCGCACGGGCACCGCGCGCCGCGCCGAGTACACCGACCTCGACCAGCGCATGGTCCTCACCGGCAACGCACGTGTGTGGCAGGACGACAACGTGGTGAGCGGCGAGAGCATCACGATCTACCTGTCCCAGGATCGGTCGCTGGTGCAGGGCGGCACGCAGGAGCGCGTGAAGGCCGTCTTCTATCCCAAGGACGAGAAGCCCAAGGACGAGAAGCCGAAGGACGACAAGAAGGACGGGCCGGCCGCCCCCAAGACCGCCGCTGCTCCGTGCACCAACTGACGTCATGGAAGGCTTGGTCGCCCAGGGTCTGCAGAAGTGGTTCAAGACCCGCAAGGTCGTCGACAACGTGTCGCTCGACATCCAGCGCGGCGAGGTGGTCGGCCTCCTCGGCCCCAACGGCGCCGGCAAGACGACGTCCTTCTACATGATGGTGGGCCTGCTGCCCACGGAGGGCGGGCGGATCTTCCTCGAGGGCCAGGAGATCACGTCACTGCCGATGTACCAGCGCTGCCGGCTCGGCATCGGCTACCTGCCGCAGGAGTCGTCCGTCTTCCGCAAGCTCACGGTGGAGGAGAACCTGCTCGCGATATTGGAGACGCAGGACCTGCCCGGTGGCCAGCGGCGCGCGCGGGCCCGCGAGCTGCTGGCGGAGCTGGATCTCACCGCGCTCGCGCCCTATCCGGCCTACACGCTGTCGGGCGGCGAGCGGCGGCGGCTGGAGATCACGCGTGCGCTCGTCACCAATCCGCAGTACCTGCTGCTCGACGAGCCCTTCACGGGCATCGACCCCATCGCCATCGGCGACATTCAGGAGATCGTGGGACGTCTGCGCGAACGGGGCATCGGAATCCTCATCACGGATCACAACGTGCGGGAGACGCTCGCCATCACGGATCGCGCCTACATTCTGTACGACGGCAAGATCCTCGTCTCCGGGACCGCGCACGAGATCGCCAATAATCCTATCGCCCGCGAGATCTACCTCGGCGAGAAGTTCGCCCTGTAGTCCGGGCAAGGTAAACATCCATGGCAATGGAGACACGACTTTCGCTCCGGCAGAGCCAGCGGGTGGTGATGACCCCGCTCCTGCAGCAGGCCATCCAGCTGCTGCAGTTGTCGACCCTCGAGTTGCAGGAGGTCGTGCAAAAGGAGCTGCTGGAGAACCCGCTTCTGGAGGAAATGGCGCCCGAGACCAGCGATGCCCCCGACGGCCAGGCGGCGCCTGACGTGCCCACGGTGGCGGCGGCGGAGCCGCTGGCGGCGGAGCCGCCCCCGAGCGAGCGGACGACGGGCGACCTGCCCGTCGACCTCAACGCCGTCATGTTCGGCGACCACGAGGAGCGCGCGCTGG
>JBKKCN010000301.1:0-5124 GCA_046712525.1 Candidatus Rokuibacteriota bacterium | reverse complement strand
GTGCGGACGACCGCGCCCATCTCGAGGTTTTCGTCGACCGTGAGCGAAGGGAAGATGTTGTCGACCTGCGGCACGTACGAGAGCCCCCGGCTCACGAGGAGGCTCGGCGCGAGGCCGGTGATGTCGTCGCCGTTGAGCCGGATCGAGCCCTGGCGCGGGCGCAGCAGGCCGAACACGGTTTTCATGAGCGTGGACTTGCCGGCGCCGTTGGGCCCGATGAGCGTCACGATCTCGCCGGGTCGGATCTCGATCGATACGTCGTGCAGGATCTCCATCTGCTCGTAGCCGGCGCTGACGCCCCGCACGCTGAGCAGGCTCATGGCGCGTGCGCGTGTCGCGCGCCCAGGTACGCGGCGAGCACACGCGGATCGCGGCGCACGGTGTCGGGCGGCCCTTCCGCGAGCGGGCGCCCCTCGCTCATCACGATCACGGGATTGCAGACGGCCATCACCAGATCCATGTCGTGCTCGATGAGCAGAATGGTGATGCCCCGCTCGGCGGCGAGACGCTGGATGTAGCGCGTGAGCTCCTTCATCTGCGTCGGGTTCACACCGGCGCCGGGCTCGTCGAGCATGAGCATGGCGGGATCGGCCATCAGCACGCGCCCGAGCTCGAGCAGCTTCTTCTGGCCACCGGACAGCGTCCACGCCGGCTCGTCCGCGAGCCGCGCGAGGCCGACTTGCTCCAGCACGCGCCCGGCCTGCTCGCGCAGCCTCGCCTCCTCGCTGCGGATCCGTCCCGGCCGCAGCCACGGCGTCCACAGCCGCTCCCCGGTCTGGTCCGGGGGCACCACGAGCAGGTTTTCGAGCACGGTGAGGTCCTTGAACTCGCGCGGGATCTGGAACGTGCGGCAGATACCGCGCCGGAAGACCCGGTGCGGCGGCAAGCCCGTGATGTCGTCGCCGCGGAAGGTCACCCGCCCACTGTCGGGGCGGTGGAAGCCGGTGAGCAGGTTGAACAGCGTGGTCTTGCCGGCGCCATTCGGCCCGATGAGACCCGTGATGGTGCCCTCGCGCACCTGAAGCGAGCAGCCGTCGACGGCGCGTACGCCGCCGAACGACTTCGTGAGGTCATCCACCACCAGGAAAGCGGCCATTGGCGTCGAGAGCATACACGAGCCGAGCGCCCGACCTTTCTCACATGCTAGAAGCTGAAACGCGTAAGATCATCGCGTCGCTCGGCCGAGTCCGAGAGAAGAGGGAGGAGTCACATGCCGGTATTCATGGTCGAACGAAATCTCAAGGGGTTGTCGATGGATCAGCTCGGGGCGGCGCAGAAGGCCGCCATCGAGACGGGCAAGCGCATGACCGGACAGGGCAAGGCGGTGCGATACATCCGCAGCACGTTCGTGCCTGGCGACGCGCGGTGCATGTGTCTCTTCGAGGCGCCGAAAGCGGACCACGTCAAGGAGCTCAACGACACGGCCAAGCTTCCCTACACCAACATCGTCGAAGCGATGGATCTGACGCCGTAGGGGGGAGTCGCCCGGGGCCTCGAGGCCGAGAGGCCCCGGGCGGCGGTCTGAGTTGTCGGTGGCATTGGGCCTGCATCCTTGGAGCAGGTCATGGGAGCCGGGATCATCATCGGCATCGCCTTCTTCTCGCTCGCAGGCTACATCGCTCGCATTGCCCTGCGCGGGTCCACCGGCAGCGACAAGCATGCCGACCGCCAGCGCCCGCTGCGCCACCCGGCGCCCGCCAAGAAGTCGCAGAAGAGAGCCTAGTCCCGCCAACGACGGGGAACCCGTCGCCCGAGTCGCGCCGTCCCTCGTGCACCATCCCGCGTCGCGCGTATAATCCCGCTCACCTTCGGACGCGCGCAACTCGAGGAGGCCACCATGGACTACCGCATCGTTTCCGCCGACGATCACATCGACCTTCAATGGCTGCCCAAGGACCTGTGGCAGAAGCGCGTGCCTGCGCAATGGCGCGACCGCGCGCCGAAGGTCGTCGAGACGGCCGAGGGGCCGTATTGGTATTGCGGTGATGACCGGTGGGACTCATGGGGCGGTCGCAAGGGCGTGGCCGGATCCATGGGCGGCCGCCGCCTGGCGCTCGAGCGTGGCGGCGTGCTCGAGCCCGGCGTGCTGCGGCCGACGACGACGGCGCTGCGGCTGGCCGACATGGACCGCGACGGCATCGACGCCACCGTGATGTACGGACCGATCGTGCCGCTGCTGATCGCCGACCCCGAGCTGCGTAAGGTCTGCTATCGCGCCTACAACGAGTGGCTCGCCGAGTTCTGCGCGAGCGCGCCCGACCGGCTGGTGGGCGTGGGCCTCATCCCGATCGACGACCCCAAGAGCGCGGCCGAAGAGGTGCGCTGTCTCAAAGGCGCGGGCCTGCGCACCGGCATGTTCCTCGCTGCGCGGGCGGAGCTGCCGTTGTGGGACGACCAGTGGGAGCCGCTGTGGGAGGCGGGCGCGGAGACGGGTATTCCGATCGGCTTTCATCTCGGCGGTGGTCTGCGCACGGTGGCGTTCAGCGGGCCGAAGGCGACGCACCAGGGCAACATGGGCGTGCGCGTGGCGTGCGCCACGCTGCAGATGGACGAGCCACTGGCAGCCGTGGTCTTCTCGGGCGCGCTCGAGCGGCACCCGCGGCTGAAGATCGTGCTCGCGGAGACGGGCATCGGCTGGCTGCCGTACATGCTGGAGCGGATGGACGACACGTATCGCAAGTTCCTCGACGCCGGAGAGTACTGGCGCAGCCACGGTGGCCTCGCCATCACGATGGAGCCGAGCGCGTACTTCCGGCGCCAGATCTGGGCCACCTTTCAGATCGACCACGCCGGGCTGCGGCTGCTCGACATGCTGGGCGAGGACCGCGTGATGTGGGCCTCCGACTATCCGCACGCCGACAGCACGTGGCCGGACTCGCAGTCGGTGATCGAGGACAGCTTCAAGGACGTGGCGCCGGGCGCCCGCCGCCGCATCCTGTGCGACAACGCGCGGCAGCTGTACGGGCTGTGATGTGCTGACCCGCGTCGACCACGTGATGATCTGCGTACCCGATCTCCAGCAGGGGATCAACGCCTACACGCGTATGGGCTTCAATATCCATCCCGGGGGCGTCCATCCCGGCCGCGGCACGCATAACGCCATCGCCTTCTTCGAGCACGACTACCTCGAGGTGATGGGATTGCGTGATCGCGCCGAGTACATGGCGGCCGCCGGGGCGGGGGGAGGATTGCTCGAGTTTCTCGAACGCGGGGGCGGGCTCCGGTACATCGCCGTGCAGAGCGACGACCTCGACGCCGACGTGGCGGCGATGCGGCGCCGCGGCGTCGATATTACTGATGCCAGCGAGGGCGGACGCCGCACGCCCGGCGGCGTCGAGCTTCGCTGGAAGGTGGCCCGGCTCGGCGCCGCCAACGAGCTGCCGATCTTTTTCATCCAGCATCTGACGCCGCTGCCAGAGCGCCGGCGGCAGGCACCGGGCGCGGGCGATCATCCCAACGGCGTCGTGGCGCTGGAGCGCGTCTACGTCGCCGTGCCCGATGTCGCCGCCGCCGTCGCCACCTACAGCCGCGTGCTCGGCATGCCGGCGCCGAAGGTCCAGCGCGGTGCGGTCATCAAGGCGGACATGGCGGTCTTCGACATCGGAGCGAGCGGATTGACGGTCGCGCAGCCGGCGGAGCCCGGGCCCGCCGCCGAGGCGCTCGCCCGGCGCGGGCCGGGTCCCTTCCAATCGCTGTACCGCACGCGCAGCATGGATCGCGCGGCGGCCTGGATGAAAGACCACGCGCTGCCGCCGCCCGTGCGCGGCGTGCGCAACACCGGCGAGCAGGCAATGCTCGTGGAGCCGGCGGACGCGTGCGGCCTCTATGTCGGTTTCGTGGGGCCCGCCTGATGGCTTCCTACGTCCTGGTCCACGGCGCGTATCAAGGAGGCTGGATCTGGAGCGCCGTCGCCGCGCGCTTGCGGGCGGCGGGCCATCTCGCGCACGCGGTGACGCTGGACGGCTGTGGCGAGCGCCGCCATCTCGTCCGGCGCGGCATCACGGTGGGCACGCACGCGCAGGAAGTTGCGCAGCTGCTGTTCTACGAGGACCTCAGCGACGTTGTGCTGGTGGGCACGAGCTCGGGTGGCATGGTGATCGAGAAGGCCGCGGAGCTCGCGCGGGACCGCATCGGCCGGCTCGTGTTCGTCGACGCCCTCGCGCTCCTGCCCGGTGAGCGCGTGGACGATATCGTCAAGCGCACTACACCCAACGAGACCACCGATCTCACCACGGGCCCGACGCGCGCCGACGCCGAGAGCCGGCTCTTTCGTGATCTCGATGCCACCACTCGCGCCTGGGCGCTCGCGCGCATCACGCCGCACCCCGTCGCCGCCCTCAACGCGCCCATGGAACCGACCACGTTCTGGGAGCAGGCATGGCGCGCCACGGTGATTCGCTGCCGGCGTGCCGCCAATCCGCCTGAAACCCACCAGCGACGGACGGCCGACCGCCTGAAGGCCACGTGGCACGAGATGGACACCGGGCACTATCCGATGCTGAGCGAGCCCGAGGCGCTCACGCGTCTGCTGCTCGCCTGACCGGGCGCGGATTATTCACGAGCGGAGATCGCCTTCGGGGTGCGAGGACCACGTGGATGGTGGCCGAGTCGGCCGAGGGTGGCTGGGCTCCATCGACACGCCTTGTGCGGTTCTAGTGAGTGGAAACGGATCTCCCTGCACCCCGAAGGCGATCTCCGCTCGTGAATAATCCGAGCTACGACAGGCGGCTGATCAGGTCGCTGCCGACTGTCTCCACGTAGCGCTCGACTCCGGCGACGTCCAGCTTGGCGTTGGGCATCAGGATGAGGCGGTGCACGCCGAGCGCCGCGTATTGCGCGCACGTGGCCGCGTCCACCGTCACCCCGCGGCCGGGCGTGATGCTGATCTCGAGCGGTCCCAGGTGTGCCGGGCGTGAGGCCTGGGTTGCCGCCGCGCGCAGGCCGTCGATCGCCTGCTTCGTCTTGTCCACATCGAGCGCGAATCCGTACCACCCATTGCCGTGCTGCACGGCGCGACGGAAGGCGGCCGCCGTCCGGCCTCCGATGACGATCGGCAGCGGCCGCTGCGCGGGCTGGGGATGAGCCTGGACGTTGGCGAAGGAGGCGAAGCGTCCCTTGTACGAC
>JBKKCN010000300.1:0-4693 GCA_046712525.1 Candidatus Rokuibacteriota bacterium | reverse complement strand
TGGGTCCAGCGGTCCAGCAGCCCACCCAGCGTGGAGTTCTCGAGCTGGCTCACGAGCGCGATGGCGCGCCCTTTGTTGGCGGAGCGCGCGGCCACGATGCGGTCGCTCACGAGCTTGACCGCCTCTTCCCACGGCATCGCCCGCAACGCGTTGCCCTCGCGGCGCTGGGGGCCGGCGAAGCGGTCGGGATGGTAGAGACCCTGCACCGCTGCCTGTCCGCGCACACACAGCGCGCCGCGATTGACAGGATGGTCGGGATTGCCCTCGAGCTTGACGACGCGGCCGTCGCGGTTGCGCGCGATGACCCCGCAGCCGGCCGGACATTCGCGGCAGACGGTGGAGAACCACGAGGCGACGCCGGGCACGATCTGCTCGTTCGGAACCACCAGGGGCAGGATGCTCTCGGTGGCCTGGCGGCAGCCCGCCGCCGCCGCCGTCGCGCCCGTGGTGGCCACGATCTTGAAGAAGTCGCGTCGGTTCATGGGCGCCTCAATGGTGGCACGTGACGCAATCGAGCGGCGCCTTCGCTCCGCGTGTCGCGTTCTGCTCGCGGTGGCATTCGATGCACCAGCCCATCGAGAGCGGCGGTGGAGCCGTCCTGAAGCCGGCGACGTTGAGGAGATCGTTGACGAGCTGGGGACCGGTGTCGGCGCCCACCGTCGTCATCGTCTCCACGGGGCCGTGACACGTCTGGCAGGTCACACCCGCACGCACGTGTGACTTGTGCGGGAAGTACGTGAACTCCGGCATCTTGTACACGCGCAGCCAGGGAATGGGCTCCTTGCGGGCAGCGTACTCCGCGAGCTTCTTGATCTCGGGCTTGTCCGCGGCCGTGATCTTGTGGCACCCGATGCAGCGCTCCACGGACGGGATCCCGGCGTACTCGGAGCGGCGCGCCTCCGTGTGACAGTGCTGGCAGTCCATCTTGTACGTCTGCACGTGCGTGTTGTGCGGAAAGGCGATGGGCTGCGTGGAGGGCTTGGCGGCGGCGGCGGGCTGACGGCTCCACGACGACACCGCGAGAAAGATGAGAACGGCGAGGAGGACGACGCCCAGCGCGCCAACACCCGCCTTCGCTCTCATCGACAGTCGAGCATCCTCCACGAGATTGGGAAATGCTCGTGAACCATATCACTTGGTCCGGAGGCAGTCAAAATAAACGTGGCCGCGAAATTAGCCGTGGAACGACCGGCGGCCTTCCTCCCTGCTCCACGTGCGGATCATGTGGCGCTTGAGGTGGGGCTCCGTGGCATCCTTGAAGTCGGTGCGGTTGTGCGCGAACTGCCGGTTGTTGATGAACTGCACCTGGCCGCGCGCGATCGTGCACTGCACCCAGCGTTCGGGTGAGTCGAGGATCCCGCGCATCGCGTCCAGCGCCTCCCGCGCCTCGGCGTCGAGCGTGTCGCCGGCCAGCTCGGCGCCCGTCTCGATCAGCGTCTCGTTGACGCAGGCCATGAACGCGCCGCCGTGTCGTAGAGCATGGCGCCGTCCCACTTCTGGGCGACGAGCCGGCCGAGCAGGCTCGCGAGCAGCCACGCGAGCGCGCGGTTCTCGTCCGGCGAGTAGCTCCACCGGCACGCGGTCCAGCACGGCGAGGCCGATCCCCGCGCGGAGTTTGTCGCGCACGCGGCCCATCACCTCGGCGCACGCGTCGAGCGCGAACTGCCCGGGCGTCAGGCGAGCGCCGGCAGCGGGTCGCGCCGGAGTTGGCTCGCGACGGCGTCCAGCTCGGCCACGCAGCGCGGGAAGAGCGGAACCAGCCAGTCGTCGGGCGACATGTCGTCGCGCCGCCGCGCGCGCGCGTCGCGGATCTCCTCGGCGAGCATCGGCGGCGCGGCGGTCTTCGTGGTCATCGCGCGGCCGGCTGGGCGATGCCCCCGCGCCCTCCGTGCCCCACAGCACCTCGCAGAGCGCGGCGTGCAGGTCGAGCGCCTCGTCCTGCGCCGCGCTCAGCTTCGGGACGCCGGGCAGCTTCTGCGCATCCTCCACGAACATCCGCGGGTACTGCGTCGTGAGCTTGGAGCGTAGGGGACATAAACACCCCTATTGGTACGCGGCGACGGCGACGGCAGCGCCGTTGTCATGTTTCGCCCCCTTGTCGCCCCCTCGGCCGTCGCTGGATCATGCGTCCCTATGGTACGCCTATCGTGCTAGAGTGCCGCACACTCGAGACCGAGCCCGGCCGCCAAGGCATCAGGAGCGGCGACTATCCAATGTCCCCGGTGTCAGACCGCCAACCGCGCCGGCGCCCAGTTCTGCCGGCAGTGCGGCGCCCGCCTCGAGGCGTCGTGCCCGGCATGCGGCGCGCGCGTCGAGCCCGAGAGCCAGTTCTGTGACAATTGCGGCGCAGCCCTGAGCGCGGCCGCAAAACCGCCGGCCACCGCCCCCCGCTTCGACTCGCCTGGCAGCTACACGCCCAAGCACCTTGCCGAGAAGATCCTCACCTCGCGGAGCGCGCTGGAGGGCGAGCGCAAGCAGGTCACGGTCCTCTTCGTCGACGTCTCGGGCTTCACCTCACTCTCGGAGCGGCTCGACCCTGAGGACGTCCATCGCCTCATGACCCGCAGCTTCGAGCTAATGCTCGCCGAGGTCCACCGCTTCGAGGGCACCGTCAACCAGTTCCTCGGCGACGGCATCATGGCGCTCTTCGGCGCCCCCATCGCCCACGAGGACCACGCCCAGCGCGCCGTCCACGCCGCGCTCGGCATCCGCCGAGCGCTCGAGAGCTACCAGGAGGAGCTCTCGCGCAAGCCCGAGATGAGGTTCCAGGTCCGCCAGGGGCTCAACACGGGCCTCGTCGTCGTCGGCTCGATCGGCTCCGACCTCAGGATGGACTACACCGCCGTCGGCGACACCACCAACATCTCCGCGCGGCTTCAGCAGGCGGCGGATCCCGGCCGCATCCTCGTCTCCGAGGCCACGCACCGGCTCGTCGAGGGCTACTTCTTCACGCGTCCGCTCGGCCCGCAGGCGCTCAAGGGCAAGTCCGAGCCGGTGCCGGCGTGGGAAGTGATCGCGGCGCGCACCGCGCGCACGCGGTTGGACGTCGTGGCCGAGCGCGGGCTCACGCCGTACGTTAGCCGCGAGCGCGAGCTGCGCGTCCTCTTCGAGTGCTTCGAGAAGGCGAAGGCCGGCCACGGCCAGGTCGTGTTCATCGCGGGCGAGCCGGGCATCGGCAAGTCACGCCTGCTGCACGAGTTCCGCCGGCGCCTGGGTGACGAGGCGACGTGGCTCGAGGGCCACTGCATCTCCTTCGGCCAGTCGATCGCGCTGCACCCGATCATCGACATGATGAAGCGGAGCTTCCGCATCGAGGAGCACGACACCGAGGGGACGATCGCCCGCAAGATCGAGCGCTCGGTCGTGCTGATCGGCGAGGACCTACGGCCGATCGTGCCGTACCTCCGCTACTTCCTCTCGGTGGATCCCGGCGACCCGGCCGTGCTCACGATGGACCCACAGCAGCGGCGCGGCGAGGTGTTCGACGCGCTCCGCCGGCTCCTCGTGCGCGCCTCCGAGGTGCGATGTCAGGTTCGCGTGCACGAGGACTGCCACTGGATGGACAAGGCCACCGAGGAGAGCCTCCTGTTCGTCGCGGACAGCGTGCCGAACAATCGGATCATCGACATCTACACCTACCGCACCGGCTACACGCATCCGTTCGGCGAACGCACGTACCAGACGCGGATCGCGCTGACGGCGCTCTCGACCGAGGACAGCCTGCACATGGCGGAGGCGGTCCTGGCCAGCGAGAGCCTGCCCCACGATCTGACGACGCTCATCGCAGCCAAGGCCGAGGGCAATCCGTTCTACGTCGAGGAGATCGTCAAGTCGCTCCAGGAAATCGGCGCCATCGGGAAGTCGGGCGACGCGTACGTCCTCACCAAGCGCCTCGACGAGATCTTCATTCCCGACACGATCCACGACGTGATCATGGCGCGCATCGACCGCCTGCAGGAGGCGCCGAAGAAGACGCTGCAGCTCGCCGCCGTCATCGGCCGCGAGTTCACGAGCCGGCTTCTGCACCGCATCGCCGACATCCGGGGCCGGACCGAGGATTTCCTGCGCGAGCTCAAGGCGCTGGAGCTGATCTACGAGAAGACCCTGTTCCCCGAGCTCGCGTACATGTTCAAGCACGCGCTGACCCACGACGTCGCCTACAACTCGCTGCTCGTCCAGCGGCGGCGCGAGCTGCACCTCGTCATCGCCCTCGCCATCGAGGAGCTGTACGCCGACCGGCTGGCCGAGCACTACGAGGTGCTGGCCCATCACTTCTCGAAGGCCGAGGACTGGGCGCGCGCGCTCGACTACCTGCTGAAGGCCGCCGACAAGTCCATGAAGTCGTTCGCCAACCGCGAAGCGATCACGTTCTACGATCAGGCGCTGGAGGTGGCGAAAACCCTGGGCGACACCGTCGACCTGCAGGCGCTGATGGCGATCCACGAGGCGAAGTCCAACGCCTACTTCGCGCTGAGCGACTTCCACGCCTCGCGCGCCGAGGGCGAGCAGCTGCTGGCCCTGGCCCGGCGCGCCGGAGATGCCGTCAAAGAGGGCTCCGCCCTCGCGGGCATGGGCTTCGCGTCGCTCTGGGCCCACGACTTCGAGCGCGCCCTCGCGGAGGCCGCCGCGGCGATCGAGATCGCGACGCCGCTCGGCGCCGATCACGTGGTCGGCGTCGGCCGGATGACCACGG
>JBKKCN010000299.1:0-4573 GCA_046712525.1 Candidatus Rokuibacteriota bacterium | reverse complement strand
GGCCCGCTCGACGGCACGGGTGCGGCGACGGCGGGCGCCGCGGAGCGCGTCGTGGGCGCAGGGGGCGGCGCCGTGGGGGCCGCAGGGGCGGTGGCCGCAGCGGGTGTGATCACGCTGGCGCCGCCGGGCTCCCACGCGGCGCGGATGCGGAATTGCTCCTTGTCACGCCCGCGCGTGACGGGCGAGGAGAACTCCACGCGCTCGAGCCGCGGCGAATTTTCCAGGATCGAGATGAGCGCGCTCGCGGCCGCCGCCTGGCCCGTCAGCTCCACGCCCTTGGGATCGAGCGAGACCGTCGTGAGCCAGGCGTCGTTGGGCAGCAGCTCCGTCAGCTCGCGCAGCACGGGCAGCGGCCGCAGGCCGTTCCGCTCGAGGCCGTCGATGGTGGCGAGCAGCTTGCGCTTGCGCTCGAGCTCGCGCACGACGCGCTCCACCGCGCGCACGTCCGGGTCCACACGTGCGATCTCGGCATTGATACGGGCGAGATGCCGGCTCTCGCGGTAGCCGGGCACCAGCAGCGCCGCGATGACGAGGAGCAGCATCACCGCGCCCACGCCGGCGGTGACGAGCTGGGAGCGCGTGAGGCGACGGGGACGCATCGTCTTGGGCAGCAGGTCCAGCGTGCGCAACCGCCGCGCCGACGCGAGGCCGAGCGCGAGCTGCAGCATGCCTCGTCCGTCCTCCGGCAGCTGCTCGAGCCGGCTGCGGGCGCGCGCGGTGTAAGGCGGTTCCGTCACCGGCCCCATGCGGGCGAGGTCGCTACCCGGCTCGGGCGCGCCTCCATCGCCGGAAAGCCAGACGCCGTCACACGCGCGCCAGCGCAACGACGGGAGCGACTTGTGGATCTCCGCAGCGATGAGGGCGTCGTCGGTCCCGCCGAGATTGCGACTCAGCACCAGGTGAGGGCCGTCGAGGAATAGCACGTCCGTACCGCCCGCGAAGCGATGGGCCCACGCCACCCGGTGCCCCCGCTGCAGCTTGACGAGGGAGACGAGGTCGTGGGCGGAGACCGTGAGCGACGAGGGACGCAGGCGTGCCTCGTCGGCCAGCCGGAGCGCCGCTTCCATGACGCGGCGGTCGGCGGCGGTCACGAGCACGCGCTGCCCGCCCTGCGCCTCGGGTTCCGCCGGAAGCGGCGTGAAGTCGAAGGGCGCGTCGTCGGCGGAGAAGGGCAGGTGTCGCTCCAGCTCGAAGCGAACCATGTCGCGGACTTCGCCGCCCACCGCGGGAAGGTCGATGGGTTTGACCGACACCGCTGTGCGCGCCAGCCCCAGGGCGACCGAGCGCACGGATAGCTTCCGCGCGTCCAGCTCGGCACGCAGGGTGGCGGAAGGGCTCTCGGAGTCCACGAAGAAGGCTTCGAGGCGCTCGGCCCGGATGGCGACAGCGGCGAGGCGATCTCCCAGGAGAGCCACGCCCAACCGTGGGGCTCTGATCTTCACTCGTCTCCTAGCGTAAGCGAAACGATGTGATTTCCCAAGCTTAGCGGATGCCTGACCACTCGAGAACCGCCACTGTCTCCGAGCCGTCGTCGGCGCGCTTCTGGACGATGGCGGTGATGCGCGCGCGCACCTGGCCGTCCAGGATGCCTTCCGCCTCCACGCGATAGGTCCGCGTCGTCGCCGACAGCCCGCGATTGCCGAAACGGCCGACGTTGACGTAGGGGACGTCCCGGCGAGATTGCACGATCTCCGTGTACTCGGCGTCCGAGAGGTTGAGCGCGCGTATCACCACCGGGCCCGCGGTGTTGATGTTCACCTGACCCGGTGTCTTCACCGTCACCACGTCCGCGAGGCCCGGCTTGCCGTCCACGCCCGCCAGCATGGCGGGGGTCACGCCCTTGACCTGGAGTAGCTCGTTCACGGAGTCGAAGTTGGCGTTCTTGGAGCGGTACGGCAGGGGCAGCTTCAGGTAGGTGTCCTCGCTCTCGGCGCCGTTGAGCCGGTGATCCTCGTTCGGATCGCGCCAGTCCTGGATGCTGGCGATGATTCCGTCTCGCTCGATCTTGTCGATGCCGAGGGCCTCGAAGAGCCGGCCCACGCGGTCGGGCGAGGCGGTGTTGAGGTTGAGGCGCGCCTCCTCGTCCGTGAGCCGGTAGGAAAAGTGTCCGTTGCCGAGCGGCACCTTGTCCCGCGGCAGGCGCTTGAGCGGCCGGCGGTCCTTCGTGTAGAACGTCAGCATGCCGTCGTCGTCGGTCGCGACGTACGCGCCGTCTCCGGCGATCTCGCGGATGGCCTGCTCCACGGCCGCCTCCGCGAGGTGGGCGCCCACGAGCGAGTCCTTGTACGCGCGTACGGAGGCGGCTTCCAGGCGCATGGAGTACGCGAACTCGGCGCCGATGACGCCCACCATGGCCATCACGAGCAACACCGCGATGAGCGCGAAGCCGCCCTCGCGCTTCATTGCGACAGCGCCGATCGCAAGGTCACCGTCATTGCGGGCAGCGTGTACGAGCGCGTCCCCGCCGCGGTGCCCACGGTCACCTTCACCGCGCGAGGGATCTTTTGATCGGTCTCGCCGTCCCACTCGGTCCTCCAGCCGCCGCCTTCGTCCATGTAGCTGAGGCCGAGGGTCGTGACACTGGGGTCGCGGAACACGACAGGCGTTTCCGTGAAGGGGTCGCGGTTGGGCAGCGCACGCTCGCGAATGACCAGCCCCGGCGCCTCCCCCTCTTCGAGGGCGATGACGACGGCGGTGAAGGCGATGGGTGCCGCAAGCGGGAAGGGGGCCACCTGCGTGACGAACTCCACCCGTCGCTCGGCACCCTTGAAGAGCACGACCCGGTCCGGCGATAGCCCGCGCGTGGCCTGGTACGGATACGCGGCGCCGAGGCCGCGCGCGACGATGAGCGCCACGCCGCGGGTGTGCTGGTGGACGTCCGCGCGGTCGTCCCCCTGATGCCACGCGGACAGCGCCACGCGCATGCCGCCGAAGGCGATCACGAGCAGCATGCCCACGATGGACAGCGCGATCAGCACCTCCAGGAGCGTGAAGCCGCGGTCCCGACGTGACGTCATTGCGGCAGCGCCGGCTTGTCGCTGTCGGCGAGGGTCCGCAGGGTCGAGATCTCCACGGCGCGGATGCTGCGCTCGCCCCAGCGCACCTTCACGTCGATCTCGTATACATGCCACTTCACCGTGCGTCCGGGGATGTCGAGGTCGGGCGACGGCAGCACCTTGATGGTGCGCTCCCAGGTGAACTCTCCCTCGGTGCCGTCCTCGCGGCCTTCCTTGGGCGTGGTCACCTCGCGCGCCTTGAGATCGGCGATCAGCATCGCCGCCTGATGATCGCCCGAGAGCTTGAGCAGGCGCAGTCCCTGTGCGAAGCCCTGGATCGACACCACCACCGTGAGGCTCAGGATGGCGAGCGCGACGAGCACCTCGAGCAGCGTGAAGCCGCGCTCGTTCATTTTCTGACGCTCTTCACGCGCCCGGTGAGGGGGTCGACGGTGACGTGGTACGTGATCGTGCCCGACACGAGCCGGAACTGTCCGCCGCTCGAGGTGCCCTGGGGCTCGAAGCGCACCGTGAGCGCGGGCGGCGGCGTCGCCTCCACGCGCAGCCGTGCCGGCAGCGCCCGCGTCTCTCGCACCTCGCCCTCGGGGCCGCCCGCGTGCACCGTCATCCGGTGGCCCTGGGGATCGATGACGACGGCGTGCGCCTTGCGCCCCGTGATCGCCCGCTCACGCGTGTGGCGCAGGATGGCGGAGAACCGCGCCACCTCCGCGCGCGCCTTGATGCTGTCCGTGCTGCGGGCGATGGTGGGCACGGTGATCCCCACCGCCAGCGCAATGACGAACAGCGTGATGATCACCTCGAGGAGGGTGAAGCCGCGCGCGTGACGGGTTATTTCTTCTCGCTGTCCCATGAGACGACGTCCGCGTTCTCGCCCTCGCCGCCGGGCGCGCGATCGGCGCCCTCCGACCACAGGTCGTACTCGCCGTTCTGCCCGGGGCAGCACCGATACTTGTACGGCTCTCCCCACGGGTCCTTCGGCACGGACTTCTTGAGGTAGGGCCCGTTCCAGTTCGGGACGTTCGGATTCCGCTGGAGCGAGTCGAGCCCCTGGGAGGCGTTGGGATACGCGCCCACGTCGAGCCGGTACTGGTCCAGCCCGGCGCCGAGCAGCTCGATCTGCGCGCGCGCCGCCGCCGTCTTGGACTGTCCGACGCGCCCGAACAGCCGCGGGCCCACGAGGCCCACCAGCAGCCCGAGCACGATGATGACGACCAGCAGCTCGATGAGCGTGAAGCCGCCTTCATGGCGCCACGGCCATCGGCGGTCCGCGCCGCCGTTCTTCATAGGGGAATGTCGTTGATGGAGAAGATTGCGAGCAACATGGCCACCACGATGAACGCCACGAGCACCCCCATACCCAGAATGATTGCGGGCTCGAGCAGGCCAAGCACACGCTTGAGATCCTGCCGAACGTCCGTCTCGAACGTGTCGGCCACTTTCAATAACATTTCCTCCAGCCGTCCGGTTTCCTCGCCCACGCGCACCATGTGCATCGCGAGCGCGGGGAATGTTCCCTGCTCCTGCATCCCGGCGGCGATGGTGCCGCCGCGCTTGAC
>JBKKCN010000298.1:0-9561 GCA_046712525.1 Candidatus Rokuibacteriota bacterium | reverse complement strand
GCCGGGGACCAGGGTCACAAGCGCGAGGAGCAGCAGAGCTCGGGCCGCGACCATACTCGGGCCCAATCTATCACGGCGCTCAGAGGGAGCCGCCGTTCTACAGGCCGGCCTCCTTGACGTGCTCCTTGACGTACTCCTTCAGCTTGTACTGCAAGCATCGCAGGCTGATCCCGAGCAGCCGCGACGCCTCGGTACGGTTGCCGTGCACCTTCTCCAGGGTGTGCAGGATGTGACGGCGTTCGACCTCGCGCAGGGGCAGGCCGGGCTGATAGACGCCGGCTGACCCGGGTGTCGACGACGCGCCGGAGACGTCGCCGGTAAAGAGGTCGCGCTCGGTGAGGATGTCGCCCTCGGCGAGGACGACGGCCTGCTCGAGGAAGTTTTCGAGCTGCCGAACGTTGCCGGGCCAGCGCAGCGTCAGCATCCTCTTCATGGCGGCGGCGTCGACGCCGCGGATCGGCTTACCGTACTGCGCCGCAAACTTCTTCAGGAAGTGGTCCACGAGCGCCCGGATGTCGTCCTTGCGTGCGCGAAGCGGGGGCACCGTCACCATGAATACCGCCACCCGGTAGTAGAGGTCCTCACGGAAGGTCCCCTTCTCGACTTCCTGCTTCAGATCCTTGTTCGAGGCGGTGATGAGCCGGATGTCCGTGCGGATCGGCCTCGTACCGCCCACTGCCACGAACTCACGGTTCTGGATGACCCGGAGCAGCTTCGCCTGCAGAGACGGGCTCAGCTCGGACAGCTCGTCGATGAAGAGCGTGCCCGTGTGGGCGAGCGAGAACACGCCGTCGCGATGCTCCACGGCGCCCGTGAACGCGCCCTTGACGTGACCGAGCAGGTGACTCTCCATCAGCCCTTCGGGGATGGTGGTGCAGTCCAGCGTGATCAGCGGCTTGTCGCGACGCGGGCTGGCGTAGTGGATGGCGCGCGCGATGAGCTCCTTACCCGTTCCGCTCTCGCCGTGAATACACACGTTAGCGTCGCCGGCGGCCACCTTCTCGATGCGCGAAAAGATCTCGCGCATCTGGGGCGAGCTGCCGATGATGCCGTGGTAGGCCTCCGCCGTCACCACCGGCTGCCCGTTCCGACCGGCCTCGGCCGGCAAGGACTCCGGCATCGCCCGTCTCAGGATCTCGTCGAGCAGGGCTTCCGTGTGGGGAGGAACGACGCATTCGCAGCGGCGGAGCCGAGCAAGGTGACGGACGCCGGGCTCGGCCAGGGTGTCGACGAACGCCAGGATACGGCCCTGATATCCGATGCGCTGAACGAGCGCGGCCACCTCCCAGCCCGTGAGCTCCTCCGAAAGGTTCACCACCAGCAGGTCCGGCACGCCGTTGGTCTCGAAGACCAGCGGCAGCTCGAACAGCGAACCCGCGAACGAAGTTTTGATGCCTGAAGACAGGAACACGCGGTGCGCAGCCTGCGCGACGGCCAGGCTCTCGTCCACCACGGTCACCTGCACGTTTTCAGAAACCTCTGACATGAACAGCACCTCAATTGGCCCGCGGTCCTCCGAAAGCGAGACATCGGGGAAGGTAATGTACTACTCCTAAGGCGCGGCGCGCCGCCGTTTTGAGAGGCCGGCCTCGGCCATCTTTTGCAGGAGGGTCTTGTAGCTGATCTTGAGCACCCGCGCGGCAGCGGCCCGGTTGCCCCGCGTCCGCTCGAGCGCCGCCTGCAGGGCCACCCGTTCCGCCCCGCGCGCCGCCCGCCTCCCGATGTCCCGCAGGCTGTCGCTCGCATCTCCCGTGCTGGCGACAGGCGCCGCGCGCAGACTCTCGGATCGGCGCTTGAGCTCGTCGAGTATCTGGCCCTCGTCGCCGAGCACGACCCAGCGCTTGACGAGGTGCTCGAGCTCGCGGACGTTGCCGGGCCAGTCATACCGCGCCATGAGCTCGGACAACTGCGGGGACACCGTCGGGGTCGGCCGGCGGAAGTCCCCGGCGAAGAGATGACGAAAATGATCGACGAGGTGAGGGATCTCCTCGCGCCGCTCTCGCAGCGGCGGCACCAGGATGCGCAGCGCGCCGAGGCGCTCGAGCAGGTCCCGGCGGAAGGACGAGGCCGTGACCAGCGCCGACAGATCGCGGCTGGTGGTGGCGAAGATTCGCACAGCGGCGCGGGCCGGATCTTCCAGCAGCCGTACGAGTCTCGACTGGGTTTTCAACGGGATCTCGCCGACCTCGTGCAGGATGAGCGAGCTCGTGTCCCGACCGAACAGCTCTGCGCCCACCAGGTTGGGGGGCAGCGAGGTCACGTTCAGCTTGACGATGGGCTCCGCCCAGCGCACGGAGAGGAAGTGAATGGTGCGGGCGACCACCTCCCTGCCCGTGCCCACCTCGCCCATGATCAGCACCGGCTGCGCGGTGTCGGCCGCCCTGATCGCCGCCTGCTCGACGTCGCGCATCCGCGCGCTTCGATCGAACAGACCTGCGTACCGCGTGAAGAAACGATCCCGCCGAAGAGCCGCTTCGGCGGTGCCGCCGGGCGGTACGTTACCGATTCGCTTGTCCGAACCGTCGATGCCCACGGCCGGAAGCGCAAGCAAGTAAAACACCAAACGGAAGAAAACTTCCTAAAACCTTACCGGGCTTGAAATTACTGCGCACACGCGAAGAACCTTCGCGGTCCCTTCGGACGTTTATTGACCATCACGCACCCGGTCGAGCGCTCAGGAATCGACCATCGGCCGCGTCGGCAGAATACCCTTGCGTGGGCTCCGCGCGACGACCTACCTTAGCGTTTGCGTATGATTGATCGACGCATTCCTGCCGCGCTTTGGGTCTGTCTCCTCCTCGCCGGCGTCGTCTCATCCGGATGTTCACAAGATCCGGAGGTCAAGAAGAGACAGTACCTGGACCGTGGAACCGCGTATCACGCCGACGGCAAGTACAACGAAGCGATCATCCAGTTGAAGAACGCCCTTCAGATCGACCCCAAGTTCGGCCCCGCTCTCCATGCGCTCGGCCGGGCCTACAGGGCGAGATCGTGGAATACGGACGCCGTCCGTGAGCTTCAGCGCGCCGTGGAGATTCAGCCGGGCAACCTGAAAGCTCGCGCTGATCTGGCGCAGGCCTACGTGGATCTCGAGGCGTGGAACGACGCGCTGGCCCAGGGCCAGAAGATTCGCGAAAAAGCCCCCGAGAGCGCGACGGAGCTGTATGTCCGCGGAGCCGCGACGCTCGGCAAGGGTCAGCCGAAGGAAGCGGTGGAGTTGCTCGCCCGCGCCGTCGCCTCTGGGTCGCCGACGCCGGAAATGCACAAGAGCTATGGCGATGCCCTCGTGGCTGTCGAGCGCCTCGACGAGGCGGAAAAGGCCTACCGGGCGGCCCTTGCCCCGCGCCCGAAGTACGGCGAGGCGCTCATCGGCCTGGGCGGGCTGCAGCTGCGGCGGAACCAGCGCGAGGCGGCGCTGGAGACCCTGAGTCAGGCGAAGGCCGCGGACCCGCAGAACCCGAAGGTACGCCTGGCCCTGAGCAGCGTGCGGGCGGCCGAGGGCAAGCTGCCGGAGGCCATCAAGGAGCTGGAGGAGCTACCTCGCCAGGCGTGGTCGCCCCGCGTCGTGCTCGCCCTCGGGAACCTTTATCTGCGCACCAAACAGCCAGAGCGGGCGACGCTCGTGCTACAGCCATTCGTCAAGGCGTTCCCCGACTTGCCGATCGGGCGCTATCTCCTGGGCCACGCCGCCCTCAGCGCCGGTCGCACTGACGAAGCTGTCTCCGAGTTTCAGGCGGTCGCGGCGCGCATGCCCGACAACCCGCTGGCGCGCTACACCCTGGGGGTCGCCCAGCTGGCCGCCCAGCGCCCGCGCGAGGCGTTCAAGGAGTTCGAACGCGTGGCGAAGCCGATGGAAAAGATGCCCGAGTTTCACCTGAACTCTGCGCGCGCGCATCTGGCCCTGGGTCGGACCGACGCCGCGCAGAAGTCGGCGGAGGCAGCGCTCGCGCTGGCGCCGCAGACGGCGCCGCCGTACGCCGTGCTCGGCTCCATCCACGCCACGAAGGGCGACCTTGCGCGCGCAGCGCAAATGTACGGTAAGGCCCTCGAGGTCGATCCGAGCTTCACTCCGGGCCGGGTCGCCCTCGGCAACGTGTACAACATCGACAAGAAGCCGGAGGAGGCGCTCAAGGAGTACGACACGGCGCTGCAGGCGGCCCCCGGATACGGCCCCGCACTTCAGGCGAAGGTGGCTACGTTGGTTCGCCAGAAGCGCATCGACGAGGCGATCGCGGCCGTGCAGACGGCGCTGAAGAGCGAGCCGAAGGACGCGCGGTCGATCACGCTGCTGGGCGTGCTGTACGTGGAGAAGAAAGACCGGAACCGCGCCGAGCAGGAGTTCAAGCGCGCGCTGCAAGCCGACGACAAGTACGCGCCGGCGCGCTTCGGCCTCGCGCGCGTGTACCTGGCGGACAGAAAGGAGGCGGAGGCGACAGCGCAGCTGCAGCGCCTCCTCGCCGATCGGCCGGCGGATATGGCGGCGGCGGTGACGCTCGCCGGCTTGCACACCCGCAATGGCCGCTATGACCAGGCCATCATGGTGATGGAGCCGGTGGCGCGTGTCAGCCCGAGCACGCCGGAGCTACCCCTCCTGCTCGCCGATCTGTACGTCAAGCGCGCCCGCTACGACGACGCCATTGCGCTGCTGACACCCCTGGTGACTGCCAACCGGGAGCTCATCCAGGCGCGCGTCGTCCTGGGCATCGCCCACCTTGGAAAGTTCAACGTCTCCGAGGCGATCAAGCAATTCGAGCAGGTCAATCAGATCAACCCGAAGCTCGCGCTCAATCACCACTATCTGGGTCGTGCGCACGCCGCCGCCGGCAACGTGGAGGCGGCGCGCAAGGCGTACGCGACGGCCCTGACGCTCGCGCCGGAGGCCAAGCAGATTCGCATCGAACTGGCAGCCCTGTCGGGCGAGAAGCCCGATGAGGCGTTGCTCGCCGGTCAGGTGACGGAGCTGAAAGCGGCGGTGGAGAAAGATCCGGGCAACATCGCGCTGCGCTATGCGCTGGGCCGCGCCTACCTGGTCAAGAACCAGCCGAAAGAGGGGGAGGCGGAGTTCCGGCGCATCCTCGAGGCTGCACCGACGTTCGCACCCGCCCACATGGCGCTGGCCACGATGCGGACGCAGGAGAGGAAGCCCGACGAGGCCGCGGAGCACCTGAAAGCGGTGGTGCGCGCGGAACCCAACAACGTGCAGGCCCACGGGATGCTCGGCGACTACTACGAGCGCAAGGGTAGCGTCGACCTCGCTATCCAGCACTTCGAAACGGCCCACCGCGCGAATCCCAATCCCGCCATCAAGCTTCGCCTGGGGGCGCTGTACTCGCGGGTAGGACGCGTGGACGAGGGACTGGCCCGCGCCCGAGAGGTCGTGGCTGCGCAGCCGAAGCTGCCCGCCGCGCATCTGGTGCTCGGCCAGCTTCAGGCGCAGCGAGGCGACCACACGCAGGCGATCGAATCGCTGAGCTCAGCCATTCGGTTGGAGCCGAAGCTCGTCCAGGCGCATTTCGCGCTGGGCACGGTATACGAGCGCAAGGGCGAGACCGACAAAGCCCTTGCCGCCTACAGGAAGGCTCAAGCGCTGAACCCCAAGGATCCCGCCGTCCTCAATAACCTGGCGTGGCTGTACGCGCAGAACCGGAACCTGGACGAGGCCCTCACGCTTGCGCGTTCTGCCCAGGAAGTGGCGCCCAGCTCCCCGGAGATCCTGGACACGCTGGGCTTCGTGCACTATCAGCGCAAGGAGTACGACAAGGCCGAGCCGGTGCTCAAGAAGGCGGCGGAACTTGGGCCGCGGATCGCCCCCATCCACTATCACCTGGGGATGACGTACTACCGGCTGGGGCGGAAAGACGATGCCATCAGTGCCTTGCGGCGGTCGCTGCTGCTCGATGAGCGCATGCCCGATGCTGCAGAGGCACGACGCGTGCTGAAGGAGTTCGGAGCGGCCTCCTAGTTCTGTTGCGGGTCCCCTTCGTCGGGCTCAGGCAGCGTGATGATGACGTGCGAGCGGGCGCGCAACTCGATATCCAGCTCGGGACGGGCGCGGCGGTCGGAACGCCGTCGCTCGTCATCGTGCGCGCCGGCTGAAGACCTCCGTTGCGTCATCCGCCGGTCGAGGATGAGCTCGACCTTGTCGTCACCCTGAAACCTTTCCTGTAGATATGCGTGCATACGGGTGTGGTGGCGGGAGACGATGAAAAGATGTCGGGCCATCGGCGGCTTGAGGCTGCCCGCACACTCGGTGCCAGTCACTAGAAGCCTGCGATTTCGAGCCCTTTCATCCCGGCCATTCGTCGGACCATTGTGAACAGACAAGATATCCGACAGTCGCGACGGAAATACCTAGAAATGATAGGTAACTCACGTCTCTGCGCCGGCGTTCCCGCCCCAGACTGTAAAGCTTACGGAACGCTCTAGCCTCAAGGCGCGCTACGGGCGAGCGATCCTGTCGATCGCTTCCGTCGCCGCGGACCGGACGTAATCGAAGGGGTCGGACGAGGCGACCACCCGAAGCCCGGTAACTGCGGGCCGGGCGGCTTTCCCCGCGTTGCCAAGCGCCCGCGCAGCGGTCGCGCGGATGTCCGGATCCGGGTCGGCGAGCGCCTGGGAGAGTCGCGCCAGGGTCTCGTTGGGCAATGGCCCCAGGCTGCGGAGCGCCAGGCCGGTGGCAATGACGGCCGTGGCCGCCAGGCGCACCTGCGGAAGGTCACCGTGCATGGCGCGTGTGAGGGCCGGCAGGGCGCGGCCGCCGAGACTCCTTAGGGCCCAGGTGGCGTTGTCCTGGACCGCGGTGTCGGGGTCGGCGAGGGCGCGGACGATAGCCGCCAGCGTCTCGTCGCTGACCGGTGTAATGGCTCCGAGCGCGAGCACGGTGGCACGCCTCAGGCGGACCGAGGGATCGTCCAGCCCCTTCACGAGCGCCGGCGCCGCCGGCTGGGCCACGGCCCCCAGGCGACCGAGCGAGCTGACGGCTTGTATACGGACGTCGAGATCAGAGTCTCCGAGCAGTTCGATCAGCACTGGAAGGGCTGGAGCGCCGAATGCAGCCAGGGCTCGCGTCGCGGTCGACCGGGCGCTGGGTGATCCCGCCCTCGCCTCGCGCTGCCAGTCCGCGAATGTTCCCGTATCGGGGCGGGAGGACTGCGCGTCGATCGGAGTGGCGGGCACGGAGAGGGCGATCAGCATCACGACCGTATACACCAGCCAATGCATTGGTCGCATCGCGACCTCCGCAGAGGATGTTAGCAGAGAGCCACGATTGGACAGCGCTGCTTCGAGCGCCTACACCGCCGCCGGGATCAGCTTGGCGTCCGGCTTCCGGATGCCTGGCGCGCCGTCCGCATCGATGGGGATGCGGAAGCCCCCTCCAGATCGCCGTACGATCGGGATGCTGCGATCGAGCAGCTGCCGGATAAGGTCGAGCATCGTCGACTCGTCCGCTGCCTCGGGCATCCACGGGCTTGGCGTTTTCATGCTGGTAGTTAGAGCAAACGGTGTGCCCCGGTCGGAGTGTGGTACAAACATCTGAAAATATGGGTATTTTTAGCGAGTGAGAAAAATCCAGCGGCGCAGTTGGCCGCTTTTCACCCGACCCCACTTCGCCCACTAGCCAGCATTCGTTGAACGGCGGCTGAAAACTCGTCGTTGCCAAAGGGCTTCTGCAGGAACACCGAACCCGGCTCCATCACCCCGAGGTGCCCGATGTTGTCGTAGTCGAAGCCCGACATGTAGATGACGGCCACGCCCGGGCGCGCCTCGGCCAGCCGCATCGCGAGTTCACGGCCGCTCATGTAGCGCATCACCACGTCGGTGACGAGAAGGTCGATGGTACCGGCGTGCGCTTTCGCCAAGGCCAAGGCGGTCTCGGGGTCCCCCGCGACGAGGACCGTATATCCGTGCTCCCGCAGAACCTCGTGGAGCGCTTCCCTCACCGAGGCTTCGTCGTCGACGACAAGTATGGTCGCGCGCGACCCCAGCACGCCCTGACCATACCACGCAGCTTCGCCCTCCGGGGCCGGCGCTAGGACAGCAGGGCGGGCGCCGTGAGCGCGGCGAACGTGAGGCTGATGTCGACGTCCCCGTCCTCGTACCAGCCTTCCTCGTGGAGCAGGTTGAGGGTGCCGAGCACGCGGGCGTCGTGGACGACCGGGATGTTGAGCACTGACGCGCAGCCGAGGGAGGCGATGAGCTCGTGATCGAAGAAGACGGCGCGGATGTCGGCGGCCTTGCGGCCGATGTAGGGACGCCGCCCGTGGATGACCTGCTGGGCCCACGGTGTGGGATTGAGCGCCTTGCGGCCGCCGACGGGATACGCCTGCGGCTGGTTGGTGTAGCGGCGCTCGGATTCGCCGCTGTGGGCGTGATAAAGCAGGACCGTGAAGAGCTTGTGGCCCAGCACGACGCCGAGCGCACGGTCGAGCGCCTGGAAGAGCGGTTCCGGCTGACCAGCACGGGCCGCGGCGACGGCGACGGCATGCAGGTGCGGCACGGGATCGACGCGAGTCTGCTTGCTCATGAGAGCTTTTCCTCCAGGCGCGGGACGCGCTCCGGCAGCAGGCCGCCGGGGCGGAAGCGGAGGATCACGATGAGGCTGGCGCCGATCATGAACTCGCGCACGGCCGCGATCTGCACGGGCTTGAGGCCGGGAAGCCAGCCCGTCATGAAGCGCGTGCCCTCCAGGAAGGAGACGACGAGGATGGCGCCCACGACGGCGCCCACGTTGTTGCCGGTGCCGCCCGCGGTGAGGGCGAGTACGACGTAGATGGTCAGCAGCGGCACGAACGTCTCCGGCGCGATGAACGACGTGTAGTGGCCGTAGAGCGCGCCCGCGAGGCCGAGGATCCCGGAGCTGACCGCGAAGGCCTGCACCTTGAACGCGATGACGCGCTTGCCCGCCACCGCCGCCACCTGGTCGTCGTCGCGGATCGCGCGCAGCACGCGGCCGTACGGCGAGTGACGGAGGCGCTGCAGCAGCGCAAAGGCCGCCGCCACGAACACGGTCACGATGCCGAGGTAGATCACGTTGAAGACAGCCGGCGTGACCGCGCCGCGCCAGGGGCCGGGAATCCCGGAGATGCCGTCGGTACCGTTCGTGAGCCAGATCTCGTTGCTGGCGGTGATCCGCACCACCTCCGAAAAGCCCAGCGTGATGATGGCGAGGTAGTCGCCCCGAAGGCGCGCGGTCAGCATCGCCATCACGACGCCCGCGCCCGCCGCCAGCACGACGGCGGCCACGAGGCCGAGCGCCATGGGCCAGCCCAGCCGCTTGGTGGCGAGGGCGGAAACGTAGGCGCCGGTGGCGAAGAAGCCGACGAGGCCGAGATTGATCATCCCCGTCATTCCCCACACGAGGTTGAGGCCCAGGGCCATGAGGGCGTAGAAGCCCGCGAAGGTCACCATCGCGACGAGGTAGTTGTCCATCTCAGTACGCGCGCTCGCCGAGGATGCCGCGCGGGCGCAGGGTGAGCACGAGCAGGATGGCGAAGAAGCCCACCGCACTCCGGTAGGCGGGCGCGAAGAAGAGCAGCGACAGCTCCTCCCCCACCCCGATGG
>JBKKCN010000297.1:0-2503 GCA_046712525.1 Candidatus Rokuibacteriota bacterium | reverse complement strand
TCGGCGAGCGAGTAGTTGACCTGGACGAAGTCGAGCGGCTCGCTGCGCAGCACCTGCTCCAGCTCGCCGTAGGCGCCCGCGGTGTAGTGGGTGACGCCCACGTAGCGGATGCGGCCCGCCTGCTTCCACTCGCGCAGCGTGCGCAGGTGCGTGCGCCAGTCCGCCAGGTTGTGCACCTGCATGAGGTCCAGCCGCGACACGCGGAGCTGGCGCAGCGAGCGCTCCATCTGCGCGATGCCCGCCTCGCGCCCGGTCGTCCACACCTTGGTGGCCACGAACAACGAGCCATGCAGACGCAGCTCGGCGGCGAGCTCGCCAGCCACCGCTTCCGCAGCGCCGTACATCGGCGAGGAGTCGATGACGCGTCCGCCGAGGGCGACGAAGCGGGCGAGCACGTCGCGCAGGGGCGCCCGCTCGGCGGGCGTGGCGCCCACGTCGAAGGTGCGCCAGGTGCCGAGGCCGACGGCGGGAAGCTTCTCGCCGCTGGAGGGAATGGGCCGCGTGAGGACCGCCGGCGCCGCGCCCCCGTCGCTCGGTGACACCGCGGCGGCGGCCATCAGGCCGAGCACCGTTCGGCGGGAGAGGAGCGCCACGCGGCGACGGCGGCGGTCAGCTCGCCGCGGAGGTGGACGACGCGCCTGCGCACCGCTGAAGCTCGCGCGTGATCTCGTCCGTGGTGGGGATCTGCCGCGAGCCCTGTCCGTGCACGTAGGAGCCGGACAGCTTGTAGCGCACGATGCCGTCGCGGTCCAGCACGAAGAAGCCCATGTCGCTGTCGTCGAGCATCTTCGGCAGCTCGCGGAGCGTCCCCTTCGGATTGCCGATCTCGGCGGGCGGGGCCGGCTCCATCTTCGACGCGGCGTGGAACCTCTTCGCGTACCAGGCCAGCGAGTGCGAGCGGACGTCGACGCCCCACTGCCGGTGCACTTCATAATCGGGATCGCATAAGTATTGAAAGGGGATGCTGAAGTTTTTCGCGAAGAAGCGGGCGCGCTCCGGCGTGGTGGGCGTCACCTGTAATACTTCGGCGCCGAGGGCCTTGATCTGCGGATATCCGCGTGCGAGCTGCGACATCTGCGTGCGGCAGAAGGGGCACGCCATGCCCTTGGTGAACCACACGATGAGGGAGGCGCGACCGCGATAGTCTTCCAGATCGACGTCGACGCCACGGCCCGACGGCAGCCGGAAGCTTGGCGCGCGCTGTCCGATTTCCACTCCCGTCATCGTCTGCTCCTTCAGCAGAGGAAGGGCAGGACCAGGAAGGTGTCGCTGGTCCAGCCCGTCGCCTCTTGCACGGTTCGACTCTTCGCCAGCCACGTCTCCGCTTCCGCCTCGTCCCCCGCCTCGATGGCCAGGGTCGCGAGGCCGTCGTAGCAGGGGAACAGCAGCTGCGGCTCGCCCACCGCGCTCGCCACCTCGAGCGCTTCCCGATAATACCGTGCGCTCTGCTCGTGCTCGCCGCGGCACTGATGGATCTGCGCGAGGATGATGAGCGGCACGGGGAGGTGACCGCGCTGCCCGAGGCGCCGGTCCACCTCCACCGCCGCCTGCGCGGCCTGGATGCCCTGGTCGTAGTCGCCCGCGAGGGTACAGTGCCCGCCCGCCAGCGTGCAGAAGAGCCACGCCTGCTGGAGCTGGTCGCCGATCCGCTGCGCGAGCGCGAGCCCCTCGCGGCAGTACTCGCTGGAGCGCACGTGATCGAGGGCGGCGTACATCACGGCGAGGTTGCTGTAGGCGCGGCACGCGATGGCGCCGAGCTGGTGCGCGAGCGCCACGTCCAGACTCTGCCGCACGTGATCCGCCGCCTGCTCGATGTCGCCCGCGCGCGCGAGGGCGACGCCGAGCGTGTTGTAGGCGTGCGCGACGACGTCGGGCGCGCCCAGCGCGTTGCCGAGAGCGAGCGCGCGCCGCGCCCACTCCATCGATCGCTCGTGCTCGCCGAGCCGGAAGTGGATGCGGCCCAGCTCCTGGTAGAGGCGCGCGGCCTCCGCGTTGTCCGTGTCGTCGCCGAGGACGGCGAGGCCGCGCTGCAGGTGGTCGAGCGCACGCTCCCGCTCCCCCGCGTCCCAGGCCGCCACCCCGAGCTTGCGATGCAGCTCCGCCGCCCGCCGCCCGTCCGCGCCGCCGATGGCGAGCGCTTCCGCAAAATCACGAAGCGCGTCGCCGAGGCCGCCATGCGCATACGCGGCGTCGCCGAGCTTCTCGAGGACGAGCGCGCGTCGCGTGTCGCCCTCCTCCAGGGTGTGCAGCGCCTGCCGATAGTACGCGGCGGCGTCGTCGTAGGCGAAGAGGCTGCGCGCGCGGTCCCCCGCGCGCACGAGATAGTGCAGCGCCTTCGCGCGATCGGCGCTGCGGCCGTAGTGCCGGGCCAGCTCCTGCAGCGCCTCTTCGGGTCGCTCCACGTACAGGCGCTCCAGGGCCTGGCCCGCGCGCGCGTGCAGCTCGGAGCGCGACTTCACGAGCAGGCCCTGGTAGGCCACCTGCTGCACCAGCAGGTGGACGA